>VAZV01000008.1 GCA_005884765.1 Alphaproteobacteria bacterium | reverse complement strand
CGCGATGCCACCCCTCCCCCACCACCGGGCATACGGGTCCGTACCACGGCGGTTCGACTGGGTTAAGCTTGGGCGGAGACGAAGAGGCGGGGAAGACCGAGGGAGGCGAAATAGTGGTTGCGTAGGGCTTGTTGGACCGCCGGGTGTCTGGACATGCGCCAGAACCCCGTCGGTGAACCGGCGGCGACCGCTGCATTGAACTTTGGCACGCCACGACGGCGTAGTTCTTTGAAGCGATTGGGCCCGTTCTGCCACTGCCGCCAAAGATACGAACGTAATCTTCGGCGGATCCAAGCTTCCAAATTTGTGAGCACGCGAGGGGTCTGGCAGAAGCCGAAGTAGCCGCGCCATCCGATGAGGTATGGCGTGACGTCCTCGATCAACTGCGGCAGGCTGATCCCCCGTGTCCGGCGGGTCATGTCCCGGATCTGCGTCTTGAATTTGTCGAGGGCTTTTGGCGCGATGCGCCGCTCGCTCCCGTCATTCGAGATGCTGAACCCCAGGAACTTGCGCTCCTCCGGTTGCGCCACTGCGCTTTTCGCCTCGTTGACCGTCAGCCGCAGCTTCTGGGTCAGGAACCGGCTCACCGAAGTCATCACCCGTTCACCGGCGCGGCGGCTGCGAACATAGATATTGCAGTCGTCCGCGTAGCGGCAGAAACGGTGACCCCGTCGGGTCAGCTCCTTGTCGAGATCGTCGAGCACGAGGTTGCTCAAGAGGGGCGAGAGCGGACCGCCTTGCGGGGTCCCCTCATCCACCGGGCTGACCAAGCCGCCTTCCATCACCCCGGACTTTAGAAAGGCCCGGATGAGTTTGAGCACGCGTTTATCGGTCACCCGCCCGGCGACGCGCGCCATCAAGCTGTCATGATTGACCCGGTCGAAAAATTTTTCGAGATCAAGGTCAACCACGACGCTGTAGCCCGCGGCAACGTATCGTTGCGCTTGGGCCACCGCCTGATGGGCGGAGCGTCCCGGCCGAAAGCCGTAACTATGCTCGGAAAACGTCGGGTCCCATTGCTCCTGGAGAACCTGCAGCAGGGCTTGCTGGATCAGTCGGTCGACGACGCAAGGCACGCCGAGCTTTCTGACCCCGCCGTCCGGCTTGGGGATTTCAACCCGCTTGACCGGCTGCGGTTGGTAGGTTCCCGCGAGCAACTGGGACCGAATGCTCGGCCAGTGCTCACGCAGGTAATCCCTGGTGTTGTCGATGGTCATCCCATCCACGCCGGGACTGCCCTGGTTGCTTCGAACGCGTTTCCACGCTCTTACGAGATTCTCTCGATCGCACACCTCCTCAATCAGTTGCTCTGCGGAAGCCGGGCTTTCGGATGTTAGTTTCGCCACGAATGGTTCGGTCCCTTGATAACCGCTGACCAGGGTTTCACCCTGATCCACCGGTTCCAAGGCCAGTGAGTACTGGATCTTCTGCCGCATTCCACTCATGAGTTGCCAGTCCTACTTGCCGCTCTCAATCGTTCGGGCCTTCGGCCATCGTTTCCGGCTCGGCCTATCTGTTGCTCCGCCTTTCGGCTTTGGAGTGCCTCACTAGCTTTGCCGACGTCATGGCCTACTATGCCGTCTGCTGACTTCTGCCCTGCGGTCAGACGGCCTCTCGGCCGGCTCAGTCGCCCGGAGACGACACGAGGCAGATCTCCCGGGGTAAGCTCAATCGCCTTCGGTGCACAACCGCCGGATCTATGCTTTGCGCCGTTGATGGATATGGACTTCACGGTAAGTCGCCCGCTCGTCCGGCGCTTGCGCCTCATATCCGGTTCTTGTTCATCGGCTCGCACCTTTGCTTCGCGCTTCCTTCAGACCGCGCCTCGCGGCGATAGCCCTTGCGCATCACTAACCCTTCACCTCCATCAGGTTGGGTAGAGGACTTTCACCTCCGAGCAATTGAGCATGCCCGGCACACGACTAAACCGCTCTCGCGGTAATTGGTGGCCAGAAGAGGAGGAGTTTCGGGAGTAGCGGGAAGCAGGCGTCCTGTCTTGAGATTGAGGGGCCAAGAACCTCACCCAAGACAGGAGCCCCCAATGACCGAGAAGGCCATCAGTCCGTTACGCCGGCGACTGATCGAGGACATGACGATCCGCCGGCTTAGCCCCAAGACCCAGCTCCACTATATCCGCCACGTCAAAAGGTTTGCCGATTTTCTGGGCCGTGCTGCCGACAAGGCTACCACCGAGGATGTTCATCGCTATCAGTTGTGGCTGGCGTCGATCGGGACGACGGTACCGACCGTCAACGTCAGTGCCACTGCCCTGCGGTTCTTCTTCAAGATCACGCTGAAGCGCCACGATCTTGCCGAGGAACTCATCTCGACCCGCGAGCCTCGCCGCCTGCCCGTTGTTCTCAGCCCTGAAGAGGTCGGTCGGCTGCTCGCTTCGGCGATAAACATCAAGCACAAGGCGCTCTTGAGCCTGGCTTATGCCACCGGCCTACGAGCCTCGGAGGTCGTGTCGCTCAAGCTCACCGATATCGATGGTGACCGGATGGTCATCCGGGTCGAACAGGGCAAGGGCAAAAAGGATCGGTATGTCATTCTCTCGCCCATCCTTCTCGAGATATTGCGCGACTGGTGGCGCGTCGCGCGCAAGAAGGGATGGATGTCTCCCAGTCAGCCCTGGTTGTTTCCCGGCTACCGCGGGCAGCATACGAGTGCGCGCCAACTGCATCGGATCGTTCGCCTGGCAGCGGGGCGCGCCGGCGTCACCAAGCGCGTCGGCGTTCATACGCTGCGGCACAGTTTTGCCACCCACCTCTTGGAGCAAAAGACCGATATCCGCGTCATCCAAGTTCTGCTCGGACACAAGAAGCTCGACACGACGGCGCTCTACACCCGCGTCGCCATCAGCACGATCGGTCAGGTGACGAGCCCGCTCGACTTCCTGCGCAAGATGCCCGGTTAATGCGCGGCCGGTGCCGCGGGCGGCGGTCGAGGTAGCGGACATCTTCCGCCACCGCGGGCCGGCTTGGCGTGCGTCCCAAGCCGGCCATGTGAGCCTCGGCCAACTCAAGGTCATGTCGGCGATCGAGCGCTGCCGAACGGCGGCGTTGGGCGGACATGTCGAACGCTGCGAGGCCTGCGCGCACCTGCGCATCTCCTACAACTCCTGCCGCAACCGGCACTGTCCGAAGTGCCAGGCCGCCGCTGCCCAGGAATGGCTGGCCAACCGCCAGGCCGAACTCTTGCCCGTGCCCTATTTCCATGTCGTCTTCACCCTGCCGGGACCGATCGCCGACATTGCCTATCAGAACAAGGCGGTCGTCTATGACCTGTTGCTCAAAACCGCCGCCGAGACCCTGATCACCATCGCGGCCGACCCCAAGCACCTCGGCGCCCGCATCGGGCTCACCGCCGTGCTGCACACCTGGGGATCGGCACTGACCCACCATCCGCACGCCCATATCATCGTACCGGGCGGCGGCGTCTCGCTGGACGGCCAACACTGGATTGCCTGTCGACCCGGCTTCTTCCTGTCCGTCCGGGTGCTCTCACGCCTCTTCCGCCGTCTGTTCCTGGAAAGGCTGACCGCCGCGTACCAGGCTGGGCGCCTGGAGTTCTTCGCCGACCAAGCCGCCCTCGCCGAGCCGGCAGCCTTCAAAACCTGGCTTGCCGCACTGCGCAAGATCGAATGGGTGGTCTATGCCAAGCGGCCTTTTGGCGGACCTGACGCAGTGCTCGCCTACCTGTCGCGCTACACTCACCGGATCGCCATTGCCAATAGCCGGCTCGTCGCCTTCGACGGCGAGCGCGTGACCTTCAAATGGAAGGATTACCGGGCCAAGACCGGCGCTCGCTACAAGCTGATGACGCTCGACGCCGACGAGTTCATCCGCCGCTTCCTGATCCACGTCCTGCCCGACGGTTTCCACCGCATCCGCCACTACGGTCTCTTCGCCAACGGCGGGCGCGCCGAGAACATCGCCCGAGCGCGTCAGCTGCTCAACGTCCCGGCGCCACAGAACGCGCCCAGTGACGCCGACAGCACCGGCGGTGGTGAGCCGCAGGCATTCTCCTATCCTTGTCCTTGCTGTGGCGGTCGCATGATCA
>VAZV01000254.1 GCA_005884765.1 Alphaproteobacteria bacterium | reverse complement strand
CTTGTCGAGATCGGTGCCAAGCTTGAATGTCACCGTGATCGTGAGCTGGCCGTTCGATGTCGCCTGGCTGTAGAGATACAGCATGTCCTCGACGCCGTTGATCTGCTGCTCGATGGGAGCTGCGACCGTGTCGGAAATGGTCTGGGCCGAAGCGCCCGGATATTGCGCTGTGACAACGACCGTCGGCGGCACCACTTCCGGATATTCGGCGACCGGCAGAGTGGTGTAGGCGATCGCGCCCACAATCAACAGCACGATGGACAAGACCATCGCCAGGATTGGCCGGTTGATGGAAAGCTGGCCGAGGTTCATGTCTTGCCGCCGGCAGGGGCGGCCTGCGCGACATGCGGGCTCACCTTGGCCCCGACACGCGCGCGCTGCAGACCATCCACAATCACGCGATCTTCAGCCTTGAGCCCCTCGCGGATCACCCGCAAGCCTTCATCGAGCGGCCCGAGGACGACCGGCTTCGCCTCCACGGTATCGTCATCCTTGACCACGAACACGATCTTTCGCGACTGGTCAGTGGCGATCGCGGTATCCGGCAGCAGCAGTGCCTCGTAGGGCGAGCTGCCGATCAGCCGCACGCGGCCGAACTGCCCGGGCAGGATGGAAAGGTCCTTGTTCGGGATCACCGCGCGGCTGCGCAGCGTTCCGGTCGAGACGTCCAGCCGGTTGTCGAGGAAATCCATCTTGCCTTCATGGGACGGCTTGGTTTCGCCTGACAGCGTGACCTGCACCGGATTGGCCGTATCGCGCGAGCTCGGCCGCTTGCCCTCGAACCAGAGCCGGTTGTTCTTCAGGTAGGTCGCCTCATCCACATCGAAATAGATGTAGATCGGATCGAGCGAGACGATCGAGGTCAACAGCGTGCCGCCGCCGTTGTCGCTGCCCTGCACGAGATTGCCGACGCTGACGAGATGGCGGCTGACCCGGCCGGTGATCGGCGCGATCACATGGGTGAACTCGATGTTAAGCTGGGCCGCCTTGAGCGCACCTTCGGCCTGCGTCTCGGCGGCATGCGCCGCCTGCAACGCCTGGCGGCGCTGGTCGACGACCTGTTCAGAGACTGCACTGGTCTGGACAAGGTTCAGGCCGCGATCGAGCTCGCGCTTAGCGAGTTCCGCCTTGGCGCGCGCATCGGCAAGCTGGCCGTCCGCCTGTTCCGCGACGGCTTCGAATGGGCGCGAGTCGATCACATAGAGCAGGTCGCCGGTATGCACCATGTCGCCATCCTTGAACTCGACACTGGTGACGAAGCCGCCGACCCGCGCGCGCACCTGGACCTCTTCGACCGCGTCGAAACGTCCCGTGAACTCGTCCCAGTCGGTGACGGTGCGCTTGGTCGGCTGCGCGACCGTGACCGGCGGCGCGGCGGCGGCCGCCGCAGCCGGCTGCGTCGGCTTCTCGCCGCAAGCCGACAATGCGAGGGCGAACAGAACGATCAGCGGGAGGCCGCGGAGGGAATGGATGCCGAACGTTACGCTTTTATGAAAACGCTTCGGTTCATCGGCCATTGATGCCTCCTCTGGCGTGCCTACCGCGATCGATCGAGCGACCGCCCGGGGTGGTTCGAATAAGAACAAGATGAGACCGGCTTTCCAGTCTGTTCAAGGTTTGGCCGGGATCCAGCAAAAATCCGTATGCATTGAAAACCCGGTCTTGCGCCGGTTTCGTGGCATGGAATAGATTTTCTTATCGAGGTCGAGGCCAGACCGGGGATTCGCGCTGGCAGCCCGGTAAGCACGGCCGAGCGTGTTGGAACAGCCGGCCAGAAGGCTAGTGCGGCGAGCCGCCTGCACGGGCCGGCGGACCGCGTGCGTAACATTCTCAGCGGCGCGCGGTCGCCAGGTCGAACAGGTGGTGCAACTTGTGCAGGGTCCGCGCGCTCCCCTGTACCCGGACCTGCCGGGCTGCAATTGCGGCGTCGAGCGATAATTGTCGCGCAAGGATCCGCAGGAACACGTCGAACCGTGCTTCGATCGTTGCGCCCTCCGCGAGTTCCCCTTTGGTAATGCGTGTCCCTTCCGGCCCGCCTTCGATGACGAAGCCGGCAATGCCGTCAGGGTGCGGCACGCGCAAACCGATTCGGCAGGCCGGTGTCGGCTCGCGTCGCGCAATCGCGTCAAGCGCAAGCAATACCCAATCCGGTTCGAACGTATCGTCTTCGCGCATCGGGAACAGAAAGCGCCCGCCCCAGCGGATCAGCTCCCGGATCGCCGGCTGCAGCGCGCGGCCGGTTTCGGTCAGCTCGTAGACCTGGACATTGAACGGCGCCGGCAGAATTGCCCGCCGGATGACGCCGCTCTCCATCAGCGCGTTGAGGCGTCCGGTCAGAAGCGCGGGACTGACGCCGTCCAGCCGCGCGGCGAGATCGCCAAACCGCGTCGGCCCGAGCAGGAGTTCGCGGACAATGAGCAGCGTCCAGCGCTCTCCGACGATCTCCGCGGCTCGCGCCAGCGCACAGAATTGCGTGTATCGCGTCCCACTCATCCAGATGACATGGCCGAGGCGCGTGCTGCGGTCAATCGCGGGCTAAGACATCCGCTGTGCACGCTTCACTTCATCTCCATCATTTCGGCGACTTCGATTGTGCCATGATCAAGGTGCGAACAGCCGTGAGCGATCTTGAGCGGCGTCCATATTGTCGGCCCTGACGACGGAAAACCCGGTCAGGAGATCGTCCTGCCGCTTCGATACGCCGGCAGAACTTACGAGCTTGCCGCGTACCAGCGGGGTGCCAGGATTGACCACGGCGTCGCCAAGGCCGCCAACCCACACCTTCCATTTCGCCCTGGCCGCAGCCCCCTGCTCTGGGGTCTCGAATTTACCGGCGCCATGATATGCGATGATGTAATTAGGCATGACGGCTCTCCCTATGCGACGATGCGCGGCGTCTTCAGTTGCGATGGGCGAGTGCGATCAACGGCCCGACCACGGCGAATTGCAGCAACGTAAATGCCGTCTCCAGCTCCATATAGGTCGGCACCGAAGCCATGATGTTCTTGGCCGCCACCGCAAGCGTCGTGAACGACCACGACAAAATGGCGAGCCCGGCCCCGTAGACGAGCCCCGTCCTCCAGATTGCGCTGCCGCGGCCTGGAAAGAGTCGCGGATAAGCCCACGAGAAGATAACGCCCTGGATCAGCATGGATGCCAAGCCGAACGGAACGATCGGATCGGGGCGATAGATGCCGAGCGCGTCATAGGCCGGCGCGAACACCACGAGATGCCAGGCGTAGGCGACCGGAAATGTCGGCATCAGGTAGGCGGCGACACCGAGCCAGAAACTGCGCGTGGAGGCGATTTCGCCGCGCGATTGAAGGATCGTCATGGCTGGCTTTCCCGCGGATGCCCCGTGATGCATCGACATCTGAGTACAAATAATATATTTCATACTACAAATTATGAAGTCAACCGCTGTCGCGCAGCACCAGCTCAAAGCCGAGGTCGACGTGACGCGGCCCGTCGCGGGTCAGGATCAGCTTGGCGGCGGTGCGGCCGATGGCGTCGCCATGAACACGGATGGTCGACAGGCCAGGCGCGATCAGCCGGCCCATTTCCAGATCGCCAAGGCCGATCACGGCGACCGGCTGCTCGGTCGCCGGACCGTTGCGCAATAGTCCCGCCGCGCGCAGGCCCGACAGGAAGCCGATGGCGTGCGCGTCATTGGCCGCGAATACCGCATCGACCTCCGGGAGATCCGCCAGCGCGACCACACTGCCCGAGGCGTTGCGATCCAGCACCAGGCGGCGCGGCGGCTTCAAGCCCGCGGCAAGCGCGGTTTCCTTGAATCCGTTCCAGCGCCGCGTCGCGCGGGGATCGTCGCCACCGATGAAGGCGAGAGCCTTGCGGCCGTGCGCCACGAAATGCCGCGCGACCGCGACGCCCGCCTGGTAATTGTCAAATCCGGCAACGGCGTCGATCGGCTCGGGTGGGAGCTCCCAGGTCTCGGCGACCGGGATGCCCGAGCGGCGCAACAGCCGCGCGCCGTCCTCGGTCGCCGGCGATCCCACCATGATGATCGCCTCCGGACGCCGCGACAGCAATGCCGCCAGCATGTGATCTTCACGCGCCGCATCGTAACGCGATTGCGCCAGGATCACGGCATAGCCGAGCGGCTCCAGATGGTCGGACAGGCCTTGCACCGTGTCGGCGAAGATCGAGTTTGCGATCGTCGGCACCAGCACGCCGACCGAATTGGTGCGGCTGCTTGCCAGTGCCCCGGCGACAAGGTTGGGGACATAGCCGAGCTGGCGCATCGCCGCCTCGACCCTGGCGCGGGTCTCCGGCGCGACCATTGCGGGCAGCCGCACCACGCGGCTGACGGTGATGGCGGAGACGCCGGCAAGGTCCGCGACGGCGGACAAGGTGGGCGCGGCTTGCAGCTCTGATTCAGGGATCGTCATCGCAACTGACCGTCAGCATGGTCGAATTTGCATACATCAAAGCACTTGCGGAGGCATAATGACAGCGCTAACATCCTCGATGATAGCGCTGTCAACACGGAAAGCGCGACCTGCGGAGCCTTTGCGATGATTTCGGACAAGGATGTCGAGACCTACCGCCGCGATGGGGTGATCGTGGTGCCGGAAGTGCTGGGTGGCGGAACGCTCACCACGGTGCGTCAGGTCATCGCCGAACTTGTCGCCGGCGCAGCCGAAATCACTGAGCATACCGATGTCTACGATCTGGAACCCGGCCACACCCGCGAACATCCGCGGGTGCGGCGGATCAAGACCCCGCACAAGGTTCATCCGATCTTTGACGAGATCGTCCGCAGCGCGCCCGTCATCGACATCCTGAAAAAGCTGATCGGACCCGGCCTGCGGCTGCACGGCTCCAAGCTCAATATGAAGTCGGCGCAATATGGCTCGCCGGTCGAATGGCACCAGGACTGGGCGTTCTATCCCCACACCAATGACGATGTGCTCGCGATCGGCGTGCTGCTTGACGACTGCGATCTCGCCAACGGGCCGATGCTGGTGACCCCAGGCACCCATACCGGCGAGGTCTGGAATCACCATGGCGACGACGGCTGCTTCGCAGGCCTGATCGATCCCGACACCATCAAGGACGAGATCGAACGCGCCATGCCCTGCATGGGCAAAGCCGGCAGCATGTCGTTCCACCACGTTCGCGCCCTGCACGGATCGGCCCAGAACACCTCGGACCGCCCGCGCAACCTGTTGCTCTACGAGGTCGCCGCCAGCGACGCCTGGCCCTTGATGGGGGTGAAGGATTTCGACGAGTTCAATAGCCGCCTGTTGACCGGCGGCGTCGTGGTGACACCGCGGCTCACCAACGTTCCGGTGCGGATGCCGCTGCCGCCGGCCAAGCGGCAGGGATCGATCTACGAAACCCAGTCGGCGGCGAAGAAATCGTACTTCACGCGCGCGGCGTGACGACTAACGAACGCGCCCCTCGGGCTCATGCGGGCATGCCACTCACGAACCCTAAATCTCAAACAAATAAAATGACAAAAAACCAGAACGGGGGAAACGATGACGGACACGACAGCCGGTAGCACCGGACAATCGCGCCTGCGCGTGATCATCGCGGCCTGCATTGGGTCCGCGCTCGAATGGTATGACTTCTTCCTCTACGGCACCGCCGCGGCGCTGGTGTTCGGCGATCTGTTCTTTCCCAAGAGCGAGCCCATCGTCGGCACGCTCTTGGCGTTCCTGACTTTCGGCGTCGGCTTCGTGGTGCGGCCGCTGGGCGGCGTGCTGTTCGGAATTCTCGGCGACAAGCTCGGGCGCAAGCCCGTGCTGGTGGCGACACTGTTGATGATCGGCATTGGTACCACCGCGATCGGCCTGCTGCCGACCTACGCCCAGATTGGCTACTGGGCACCCGTGCTGCTGGTCCTGATGCGCGTGATCCAGGGCTTGGGCGCCGGCGCCGAATATGGCGGGGCGGTGATCTACCTGGTCGAGACCGCGCCGGCGCATCATCGCGGCTTCTGGGGCGGCTTTGCCCCGCTTGGCGTGTCGGTCGGCAACCTGCTCGCCGCCGGCGCGTTTGCGCTGGTCACGACGCTGCCGCGGGAAGATCTGATGACGTGGGGCTGGCGGCTGCCGTTCCTGGCAAGCTTCCTCTTGATTCTGGTCGGCATTTTCGTTCGCTTAAGGGTTGCGGAAACGCCGGTGTTTACCGAAGCGGTGGTCGCGCGCGGCAAGATCGAGCGCAATCCGGCGATGGAAGCGCTGCGCCGGCATCCCCGCAACTTCCTGGTCGTGCTTGGCGCCCGCATGGCGGAAAACGGGCTCGGCTACTTCTTCCCGGTGTTCGGGCTCAGCTATGTGATCAACACCGTTGGCGTGCCCAAAGCGGATGCGCTCAGCGCATTGATGCTCGCCTTTGTCATCGAACTGTTCGCGATCCTCGGCTTTGCGGCACTCTCCGACCGGATCGGACGGCGCCCGGTCTATATGTTCGGCGCACTGTGCGGCATTGCGCTGGCGTTCCCGTTCTTCTGGATGGTCGGGACCAAGGAGTGGATATGGATCGCGATCGCCTTCATCCTGGCGCGCGCGGTGGTGACGGCGGCGATGTTCGGGCCGCAGGCTGCCTATTTCGCCGAACTGTTCCCGCCGCAGCGGCGTTTCGCCGGCTTTGCCTTCGCGCGTGAACTGGGCTCGCTGCTCGCCGGCGGTCCGGCGCCGTTCGTCGCGACCTGGCTGGTGGCGCTATCGGGAAGCTGGTGGCCGGTGGCGTGCTACGCCATCTTCCTTTCGGCCTGCACCGTGATCGCGATCTGGGCCGGGCCAGAAACCTATGAGGAGAGCATCACGGTCGACAATACCGCCGACGGCGCGCTGCACGCGGCGGCCGCCCTGCCCGCCTAAAAGAAACGGAAGGGCGCGTCCGACCCAAACTCGCCGTTTTTTGGCTCCCCTCGCCGCTTCTACTCCGCTAACCTGTCCTCCCAAGACGACCACAAAGACGACCCCAAAAATCGTCCGGGGAGGACCGCGTGCACAGAGGGCGTGTCGTTTTCGGCACCATGGAGGAGGTCGTGTTCGGCCGCCCGGCTGCGGTCGCGGTCGTCGAGCAAACCGACCGCCTGCGCGCTTCCAACGCGTTCCTGATGGTCTCCGGCACGCTCAACCGGCAGACCGACGAGATCGACAAGATTCGGCATGCACTCGGGCCGCGCTACGCGGGCACCTTCGATGCGATGCCGCCGCATACCCCGCGCGAGGCCGTGATCGCAGCCGCCAATCAGGCCCGGGCAGCCGACGCCGATCTCATCGTCACCGTCGGCGGCGGTTCGATCACCGACGGCGCCAAGGCAGTCCAGCTTTGTCTCGCCAACGACATCGGCACGGTCGAGGGCATCGATCTGGTCCGCGCCGTCAAGGGCGTCGCGCCGCCGATGACCGCGCCACGAGTGCGGCAGATCAGCGTGCCGACCACGATTGCCGGCGGCGAGTTCAGCGCGATTGCCGGCGTCACCAACGCGCCTATCAAGGTCAAGGAGATGCTGCGGCATCCCCTCGTGATGCCGCGCGCGGTAGTGCTCGACCCCGCCATCACCGTGCACACCCCGGAATGGCTGTGGCTTTCGACCGGCATCCGCGCCGTCGACCATTGTGTCGAAGGCATCTGCGCGCACGAGGCGCACCCTTATGGCGACGCGCAGGCCTTGAAGGGGCTTGCGATGCTGGCGGACGCGCTACCGCGGGTTAAAGCCGATCCGCACGATCTCGACGCAAGGATGGATTGCCAGATCGGCACCTGGCTTTCGACGGGACCATTGGCTTCGGGGGTGCCGATGGGCGCGAGCCACGGCATCGGTTACGTACTCGGCGCCGAGTTCGGCGTGCCGCACGGCTATACCTCCTGCGTCATGCTGCCTTACGTGATGCGCTGGAACAAGCCTGAGAACGCCGAGCGTCAGGCGCAGGTCGCGGCAGCGATGGGCCATCCCGGCGAGGACGCCTCCGACGTGCTCGACAGCTTCATTCGCGGCCTCGGCCTGCCGCGCAGCCTGCAGGATGTCCACGTCGGCCCCGAGCATTTCGATCATATCGCCGAACAGGCGATGGCAACGCCATGGGTGCCGCGCAACCCGCGCCAGATCGATCGCCCATCGCAGGTGCGCGAGATTCTTGGCTTGGCCGCATAAGTCTTGGCCGCATAAGGAGACTACAACACGATGTACACCGGCAAGCACGCCCACCTGCGTCCACTGCAACCCGCCTTCATCATGGCCGGTACCGGCGAGACCATGACCTACCGCGAACTGGAGGCGCGCTGCAACCGGCTGGCGCATCTGTTTCGTAACCGCGGGCTGAATCGGCTCGACCACTATGCGATCTTCATGGAGAACAACAGCCGCTATCTCGAGGCCTGCGGCGCCGGCGAGCGGTCCGGACTGTATTTCACCTGCGTGAACTCGTATCTGACGCCGGGCGAGCTCGCCTACATCGTCAACAACAGCTGTTCGCGCATCCTCATCACTTCGGTAGCGAAGCTCGACATCGCGCGCGAGGCGCTCAAGCAATGCCCCAAGGTCGAACTTTGCATCGTCGCCGACGGTCCGAGCGAAAGCGAGCGCATTATCGGATTGCAGGCGGCTACCTGCGGACTGCCGAACACGCCGATTCCGGACGAGTCCGTCGGTACCGCGATGCTGTATTCGTCGGGCACCACCGGCCGCCCAAAGGGCATCTTGCGCCCACTGCCGGAGCAGCCGCCGGCGCAGAACCTCCCGATATTCGATTTCCTGCAAAAACTCTGGCAGTACCGCGAAGGCATGATCTATCTGTCGCCGGCGCCGCTTTACCATTCGGCGCCGCAGGCGGCCGTCAATCTCACGATCCGCACCGGCGGCACCGCCATTATCATGGAGAGCTTCGATCCCGAGCGCTATCTCGAACTGGTGCAGCGCTGGGGCGTCACCCATACGCAACTCGTGCCGACGATGTTTTCGCGGATGCTGAAGCTGCCGGAACACGTGCGCGCGGCTTACGACCTGTCATCGCTGGAGATTGCGATCCACGCCGCTGCGCCCTGCCCAGCGCTGGTGAAGGACGACATCATCAAATGGTGGGGACCGATCGTCCACGAATATTATGGCGCAACCGAAGGCTTGGGCTTCACCGCCTGCAACAGCGAGGAGTGGCTGGCGCATCCGGGCACCGTCGGCCGGGTCTTGCTCGGCGACCTCCACATTCTCGACGAGGACATGAAGCCGTGCCCAACGGGCACGCCGGGCACCGTGTGGTTCAAGACCGCCACGCCGTTTGAATATTTCAACGACCCGAACCGCACCAGGGAGGCGCGTTCGCCGGACGGCAGCATGAGCACGGTGGGCGATGTCGGCTACGTCGACGCCGACGGCTATCTCCACCTCACCGACCGCGCGACCTTCATGATCATCTCCGGCGGCGTCAACATCTATCCGCAGGAATGCGAGAACCTGCTGATCACCCATCCCAAGATCGCCGACGCCGCCGTTTTCGGCGTTCCCAATGCCGATCTCGGCGAGGAGGTGAAGGCGGTGGTGCAGCCGATGCCCGGCATTGCCCCTGGACCTGATCTCGCTGAAGAACTGATCGCTTTTTGCAGCAAGGCGTTGTCACGACAAAAAGTGCCGCGCTCGATCGATTTCGAGACGGAGCTGCCGCGGCTGCCGACCGGCAAGCTCTACAAGCGGCTGTTGCGCGACCGTTACTGGGGCGACAAGCGCTCGAGGATCGTGTGAAGCGCGTTGGAGCCGAATGACTTTTCTTCGACTGGTCATCCCGCTCTGTGCTTTTGTCTGAGCATGATCCCCGCGCAAACGCGTTCCGCGTTTGTCGCGCGGGAAAACCACTACTCACTTTTCCGGATCATGCTTTAGCTGATCGTGGCCAGCCTCTGCGTCCCCAGACCTTGCCCTCTCTCGCCAAACCGGTGCACGGCAAAAGCGATGATCAAGCCGAACACGATGTTTGCCAACAGGTTCCCCGTGAAGGTTAGTGGCGTGAATACCGTCTTCGGCACGGCCGCCGAAAGTGGAACGACGACGTCGTTCATGACGAAGAACACGACGAGGCCGTAGAGAATTCCGCTCGCAACCCAGGAGCGGTGCGACAGCGGCAACAGCCGGCCTCCGATCAGGTAGATGAGCGCCGCGATCGATGACATCATCCACTGCAAGCCAAGCCCCAGCGCCACTCCCGCCAAGCCCGCATGGTAGGCCGCCTTTCCCAGAATTCCGCTCGCGATCGAAAGCAGCACGACCAGCGGACTGACCGAGTTCAAAAGCGCCGCTGCGCCGATATCAAGCATGCCGGCGAAAACACCTCTGCACAGGGCGGCAAACAACAAGCGGCTGCGCATCGCGATCTCCTCCTGTCAAAAGAGCAAGGCCGGCCGGCTACATCGATGCTGGCCAATGCCATGCCGATATTGTATAGATCAATACATACAGCAATCATGCGGCTTTTGTTTGGCGGTCGATATGATAAATCTGCAACGGCTGCGAACCCGCCACTTGTTGGACCTATTGCAAGAGAGGAACGGAATTGATGTCCGAGACCAGGGACCGATTGTTGCGCGCGGGGGAAAGACTATTTCGCGCGCAGGGCTATTCAGGCACCGGTCTCAAGCAACTCGCCAGCGAAGCGCAGGCGCCCTGGAGTTCGATGTATCATTTCTTCCCACAAGGAAAAGAGCAGCTCGCCGAACAGGCCATCCGCTATGGCGGCGAACTTTATGCGCAAATGATCAGGCAATGCTTCGCGACTTATCCCGATCCCCGTGAGGCCGTCGCCGCGATTTTTGCCGGCGAAGTCAAGATCCTTCGATCCTCCGGATTTCGCAACGGCTGTCCGGTGGCGTCCGTCGCCCTCGATGTCGCCAGCACGACCGAGAGGGTCCGCAAGCCCTGCGCGGAGGTGTTTGCCTCATGGATCGCTGCGCTGGCCGAGGGTATCGCGGCGTCCGGCAAGCCGGAGGAAACTGCAACGGATCTCGCGACCTATATCCTCGCCTCGCTCGAAGGAGCCATTATCTTGAGCCGCACCTCCAAAAGCGTGAAACCCCTGGAGCAAACCGCGCAGTTTGTCTTGCACACGCTCCAAGGAAAACTGCCGCGCCGTGCGCGCAAGGCCAAGAACGCACGCGCCGCCGCAAAATCTTGAACCTCCGATCGGTCGACGAGGCAACTCTATCTCTCGGGGGTAAGCTGCCGCTGGAAAAAACTGACCATATCCGTGACAAACTGCTGGGCCTGGTCGCCCTCGCTGCCGACCCGCGCACCGCGCGACAGGAATGGCGCGGTGCGCTTTGCCAGCGTGCGCGGGTCAACGCCGGCCAGCGCGGACCCTGTATAAGCATCCAGGATTTCTCCTCGCGCGTTGATATAGGTAATCGGCGCGTTCAGCGCCGTCATGGCATCGGGCTCATTCCGTAACGGCTGACCGCTTCCAAAGCCGTGCACGGCATTACGGAACAACCTGATCGAGACCTCGGGGTTCCGATCCTGCATCAACGCGGCGTATCCCTGGCATTGGATTGGGGAGACCCAATTATCCAGATCGCCAACGTAGAAACGGATGGCGGTCGGCCTGGTGTCGGGCCGCTCGAACTGATAACCGCACCACGGCCATGCCGCCACGACCGCCCGAAACCGAACGCCCGATCCGAGAACAGCGCTCGCCAGCGGCGCTACCGCGGCTTGCAATACCGCGGTGCCGCCGCGGCTATATCCCAACGCTCCGATACGGGCACCGTCGATCTCGGGCAACGTCGATAAATATTTGGCGGCCGCCAACACGTCATAGCTCGAAGCGGCAAAGGAGACTTGCCCCTGGTCGGCGACCGTGCTCGTCACCGACCGGGCGCCGAAGGGGTCGATCACCAGCACGGCGATGCCCACCGACGTCAGCGCCGTAGCATGGGCGATCGCGGAATTTCCTGCCCCGCTTGATCCCGGCATGATGATGACAACCGGATGTCGCGCCTTGTTATCGGGCAGGAACAGTTTGGCCTTCAGTTGAAGGTGCGGAAATTCGCTCTTCGCAACGATCTCCTCATAGTTTTTAGGGTTGCCGCTGTCGACGTGAACGGTGTTGCCGGCGACGCCATTGGCCAGCACCACGCGATCCTCAGTGAACAGTGACTGCTGATCCACGCCGACGGCTAAACCCGTCTGCGCGACAACTGCGAACGCCGCTAAAGCGGACTGCACGACGGCTTGACGGAGATAGCTCTTCATTTGAACTGCTCCCGCTCAACTTAGGACGCGTTCTTGAGCTGCGCAGGATCGTAGTAGAACTGCTCCTCGACAATGTGCTCGCCGCTCCACTTCTGCAGCGCCAGTTCGTCGAGCCGGAACGTCTTGCCGTCGCGGGCGGTGATCTCGAACACCCAGTTGATGGTGACGCGATCGCCATCGACGAGCACCGGGCCGACCCGTTCGGTGCGAATCCGGGCTCGCGCCGCCAGCGCCGCGCGCTCATGCCGGATGAGATTGTCGCGGCCGACGCGCCGCTCGCCGCCATTCTCCTTCATGAAGGCGGTCTCGGCATAAAAGTCGCTGATCGCTTCGACATATTTTCCGGCTTCGACATACGAGACGAATTCAGCGACGCGTGCTCGGGACGGCATGTTGTTCTCCACAGGCTGTCAACTCTGTATAGATCGATACATACATCGCCCGGATACATCTGTGCAATGAGTTTCTGAGCCGCGGAACCGCGGATTCTCCTCAGATCGATCCGGCCGCCATCGCAGCCGCGCGCCCGCCGCATCGTGCCAAGCCTTTGCGGCATTCGCCTCCCCATTCATCCGAATTATCAATGCGGATGCGGGCCTTAACTGTCCTTTGGCCGTTGCCTGCGCCTTCCGCCATGGCTATCGTCCGCCGCAATCGGCGCGGTCCAGGCCGAGCAATATTCAGGGAGGAAAGCATGCGGAGCGTGCGAGCGTTAGCCGGCGCAGGGGTGTTTGTGCTGGCGGCCGGAACCGTTGCGCTCGCAGTCGAACCGAAGCAAGAACCCAAGCAAGGCGGCATTTTCCGCATCTATCATCGCGACAGCCCCGGCAGCGCGTCCATCCATGAGGAGGCGACCTACTCGACCAACATCCCCTTCATGCCGGTGTTCAACAACCTCGTCGTCTACAAGCAGGATGTCGCGCAAAACAGTATGGACTCGATCATTCCGGATCTCGCGGAGAGCTGGGCCTGGAGCAGCGACAAGAAGACGCTCACCTTCAAATTGCGCCAGGGCGTCAAATGGCATGACGGCAAGCCGTTCACGTCCGCCGACGTCAAATGCACCTTCGACATGCTGATGGGAAAATCACCGCAGAAATTCCGCAAGAACCCGCGCAAATCCTGGTACGACCAGGTCGCGGACGTCACCGTGAACGGCGACTATGAGGCATCCTTCAACCTGAAGCGGCCGCAGCCGGCGCTGCTGGCGCTGCTCGCTTCCGGCTACACTCCGATCTATCCCTGCCACGTGTCGCCCGCGGAGATGCGCACCCACCCGATCGGCACCGGCCCGTTCAAATTCGTCGAGTTCAAGACCAACGAATCGATCAAGCTCACCCGCAATCCCGATTACTTCAAAAAGGGCTTGCCGCATCTCGACGGGATCGAGTTCACCATCATCCCGAACCGTTCGACCGCCATCCTCGCTTTCGTCGCCGGCAATTTCGACATGACATTCCCGACCGAGGTGTCGATCCCGCTGCTCAAGGACGTCAAGACGCAGGCGCCGAACGCGGTATGTGTGGTCGAGCCGACCAACGTCTCGACCAATATCATCGTCAACTCCTCCTCGCCGCCATTCGACAATCTCGACATTCGCCGTGCGCTGGCACTGGCGCTCGACCGCAAGGCCTTTGTCTCGATCCTGTTCGAAGGTCAGGCGGATATTGGCGGCACCATGCTGCCGGCGCCGGGCGGCGTCTGGGGCATGCCGACGGAAATGCTGGAGACGATCCCGGGCTACGGCCCGGATGTGAATGCCAACCGCGAGGAAGCCCGCAAACTGATGCAGAAGGCGGGCTACGGGCCGGACAAGCACCTCGCGGTCAAGGTCTCGACCCGCAACATCCCGGTTTATCGTGATCCCGCCGTCATCCTGATCGATCAGCTCAAGACCATCTATGTCGACGCCGACCTCGAAGTCGTCGAGACCGCCAACTGGTTTTCGAAAGTCGCGCGCAAGGATTATGCGCTCGGCCTCAACCTCACCGGAAATTCGGTCGACGATCCGGACCAGTCCTTCTACGAGAACTATTCCTGCGGATCCGAGCGGAACTACACCAACTATTGCAACAAGGACGTCGAGAAACTATTCGACGAGCAGTCGATGGAGACCGACGTCACCAAGCGCAAGAAGCTGGTCTGGGAGATCGACAAGAAACTTCAGGAAGACGTGGCCCGCCCCATCATCTTCCACAGCCGCATGGGCACCTGCTGGCAGCCCTATGTCAAGGGCGTCACCATCATGGTGAACAGCTCCTACAACGGCTATCGGTATGAGGACGTGTGGCTGGACAAGTAGGTTGCTGCAAGCGGCCACGCTGGTCCATCGGGTCTCGTCAATTTTCGGTATTCTGATCGCAGGACCGGTATCCAGTTTTGCGAAACACGCGTCAACAGGAGTAGCCAGGTGTTTGCGTATATCGTGCGGCGCCTTGCTTTGATGCTCGTGACCCTGATCGGGATTTCGATCGTCATCTTCTTCCTGCTCCGCATCGTGCCGGGCAATATCGTCGATATCCTTTTCGACGCGGCCGGCTTCGTCGATCCTGCCGACAAGGCCAATCTGGAGCGCGAGCTCGGCATCGACCAGCCGCTGGTGCTGCAATATCTGCACTGGATCTGGGGCTTGCTGCACGGCGATCTCGGCTATTCCTATGTGTCGGAGAAGCCGGCGCTGCAGGAAATCCTGCCGCGGATCCCGATCACGGCGCGACTGGCGGCGCTCGCGCTGTTGTTCTCGGCCTCGATCGGCATTCCCTTGGGCGTGATCAGCGCGGTCCATCAGGGCACAAAGCTCGACTACATCCTGCGCGTCGTCAGCTTGAGCGGTCTGTCGCTGCCCTCGTTCTGGCTCGGCCTTCTGATCCTGATGGCTTCAGTCTCGCTGTTCGGCAATATCCCGATCTTCAATCCGAACCCCAAAACCCTCGGTGAGATGTTCACGACCTATTGCCTGCCCTCGATGGCGGTCGGCTTTCGCAGCGCGGCATTGACGATGCGGATCACGCGCTCCTCGATGCTGGAGATCCTGCGGCAGGATTATATCCGCACCGCGCGCGCCAAGGGCGCCTCGGAAGCCTCGGTCAATTTTCACCACGCGCTGAAGAACGCCATTCTCCCCGTCATCACCGTGGTCGGCATCGAGGCGGCCTTCCTGATCGGCGGCTTGATCGTCACCGAAACCGTTTTCAATATTCCCGGCGTCGCCCGTTTCCTGGTCGAGGCCATCCGTTGGCGCGACTATCCGATCGTGCAGAACCTCGTCATGCTGATCGCGGTGGTCGTGGTGTTCGCCAACTTCACGGTCGACATGCTCTATGCCGTGGTCGATCCGCGGATCAGGTACGCCGACTAAAGGAGGCTCATTGGCCACGATCAACTACGATAGCGAGCTCAGACGCGCCGGCGCCAACGCCACGAGCGGCTGGCGGCGCCTGCGATTCTTTGCGCAGCGTTACGTGCTCGGCACTGTTGGCCTCGTCATCATGGTGACGTTCGTGCTGACCGCGCTGTTTGCCGATCTGATCTGTCGCTATAGCCCCCTGACCGTCGATTCCGCGCACGCGCTGGCTCCTCCGGGATGGCAGCATTGGATGGGAACCGACTCCTTCGGCCGCGACGTCTGGGCCAGGATCATCCACGGCGCCCGCATCTCGCTCGCCGTCGGCATCGGCTCGACCGCGCTCGGCTCGTCGATCGGCGTCGTCGTCGGCCTGACCTCGGGCTATCTGTCGGGCTGGGTCGACCTCGTGTTCCAGCGGGTAACCGACATTTTGCAGGCGCTGCCGCTTTTGGTGCTGGCGCTGGTGATGACGGCGGCACTTGGGCCGTCATTGCCGAATGTGATCATCGCGATCGCCATCCCCTTGATCCCCACCGTGTCCCGCGTCATCCGCGCCAACACGCTGGCGCTGCGCGAGCTGCCGTTCGTGGAAGCCGCCAAATCGATCGGCATGAGCGAGATGCGGATCGCATTGCGTCACGTGTTGCCGAATACGCTGGCGCCGTTGATCGTGCTCGCTACCGCCCAACTCGGCTCCACCATCCTGACCGAGGCCTCGCTGTCGTTTCTCGGCCTTGGCATTCCCGAGCCCTACCCCTCATGGGGACGGATGCTGTCGGAATCGGCGGCGGAATATGTCCGCGTCGCGCCCTGGCTGGTGATCTTTCCGGGCATCGCGATCAGCCTTGCGGTGTTTGGCACCAATTTGTTCGGCGATGCGCTGCGCGACATCCTCGATCCGAGGCAGCGCGGCTGATGAGTGACGCAGGGCTGGCAGCGACCGTTCTCGACGTGAAGAACCTGGAAACGGTGTTCTTCACCAATTCGGGATTGTTTCGGGCGGTGGATGACGTCTCATTTCGCGTCCGCCGCGGCGAGACGCTGGCGATCGTCGGCGAGTCCGGCTGCGGCAAAAGCGTGAGCGCGCTGTCGATCATGCGGCTGGTGCCCAATCCGCCCGGCCGGATCGTCGGCGGCTCGGTGATGCTCGAAGGCACCGACCTGCTCGCTCTTGAGGAAGCTGAAATGCGGGCCATCCGGGGCAATCGCATCTCGATGATTTTTCAGGAGCCGATGACCTCGCTCAATCCGGTGATGCGGATCGGCGACCAGATCATGGAGGCGGTGCGCCTGCATCGGGAGATGACCAAGCAGCAGGCCTGGAACCAGGCCGTGGAGATGTTGCGGCTGGTGCGCATTCCCGAACCGGCGCGGCGGGTGCTGGAATATCCGCACCAATTGTCCGGCGGCATGCGCCAGCGTGCGATGATCGCGATGGCGCTGGCTTGCCGGCCGGCGCTATTGATCGCGGACGAGCCAACTACCGCGCTCGATGTGACCATCCAGGCCCAAATATTGGCGCTGGTGCTCGAACTCCAACAAGAGCTCGGCATGGGGTTGATCCTCATCACCCACGACCTCGGCGTGGTGGCGCAGACCGCGCAGCGCGTCATTGTCATGTATGCCGGCAGGAAGGTCGAGGAGGCCGATGTCGAAACCTTGTTTGCCGATCCGAGGCACCCCTACACCCGCGGCTTGATGGCCTCCATACCCGCGGTGCCCTCGCTTCAAGGCAAGGCCGATGCGCGGCTTGCGGAGATTCCGGGCACGGTGCCGTCATTGACCAGACTGCCCAAAGGCTGCGCGTTCGCCCCACGCTGTTCGCTTGCCGTTGCGCGTTGCCACGAAGCGTATCCGCCGTTGCAGGACTGGGGCGGCGGTCATTGGGCTGCGTGCTGGCGCGCCGCGGAAATGGCTGATCTGCCATGACCGACGCTGCGATGACCGGCACGCCTCCGCTGCTTGACGTCATCGACCTCGTCAAGCACTATCCGGTGCGGAGCGGCATCCTGCGCCGCCGTGCCGGCACCGTGCATGCGGTCGACGGCGTCAGCTTCTCGCTTGGATCAGGCGAAACGCTCGGGCTGGTCGGTGAATCCGGCTGCGGCAAATCGACGGTGGCGCGCAGCGTGCTGCGGCTGGTCGAGCCGACCGCAGGCCACATCCGCCTCAACGGGCGCGACATCACCCATCTCAGCAAGAGCGAGCTGCGCACCCACCGCCGCTCGATGCAGATCGTGTTCCAGGATCCGTTTGCCTCGCTCAATCCCCGCATGACCGCGGGCGATATCGTCGGCGAGCCGCTCAGCGTCCATGGCCTGGCGTCCGGCCGCAAGCAGCAGGCACGCGTTGCCGAATTGTTCGAGCAGGTGGGCTTAAGGCCGGATCAGATGCGCAATTATCCGCATCAATTCTCCGGCGGCCAGCGCCAGCGCATCTGCATCGCCCGTGCATTGGCGCTCGGACCAAGCCTGATCGTGTGCGACGAGCCGGTCTCGGCGCTTGACGTCTCGATCCAGGCCCAGGTGATCAATCTGTTGATCGACCTGCAGCGCAAGAACGATTTCTCCTATCTGTTTATCGCCCATGATCTGGCGGTGGTCGCCCACATCAGCCATCGCGTCGCGGTAATGTATCTCGGCCGCATTGTCGAGATTGCCGACAAGACCGAGCTGTTCAGAAATCCCCGCCACCCGTACACCCAGGCGCTGCTGGCGTCGGTCCCGGTCGCAGACCCCAAAGCAAAGCGGCTGACGCCGCTGGTCGACGGCGATGTCCCGAGCCCGGTCAACCCGCCGCCGGGATGCGCGTTCCACACGCGCTGCCGGTACGCGATGGATCGCTGCAGGATTGAGAGACCGGTACTGGCGGATGCCGGTGCGTCGCATCAGGTCGCGTGCTGGCTGAATGAGGGAACCGGGCGGGAGGCTTAAAGGGCCGTCATTGCGAGCCGTTGGCCCCCTGCAGCGACGGCGATCAACCGCGAAGGCGCGGGGCCACGTTCTGCTCGAGTCCGGCCCGCTGTTCCGCGGCGACCGCACGCTTAAAGCCGTCGCGCTGCTGCAACCGTGCCCAATACGCCCTGACGTTCGGTCCAAAATCCTTGGCGAGACCGATATTGTCGGCGAGCCGCAGCGCATAGCCGATCACGATGTCAGCCGCGGTGAAGCGGCCGCCGCACAGCGACTCGGCGTTGGCGGTCGCCGCCTCGACCGCCCGCAGCCGACCGAAGAACCATTTGGCATAATCGGTTGCCACTTGCGGATTGCGCCGCTCCTCCGGCTCAAGCTGGCTGTAGCGCAGCACCAGCGTCTGCGGAAACGTCAGCGTGGCGTCGCTAAAGTACATCCAGTTCAGGAAGGCGGCGTAGGCGGCATCTTCGAGGCCGACGATCAGCGGCGTCGGGCCGTATTTGGTGCCGAGGTAATGACAGATGGCGGAGGACTCGGTCATCCGAGTGTCGCCGTCGATCAGGTATGGAATGGTTCCGAGCGGATTGAGCGCGAGATAATCCTTGGCGAACACCCGCGGCGGAAACGGCAGCATCTTCAGTTCATACGGCAGTCCCATTTCTTCCAGCATCCAGAGCGGCCGGAACGAGCGGGCTGCGTCGCAATGGTAGAGCGTGATCATGTCGTTCGTCTCCCTCTATCCTCATGGTGAGCAGCGCGCGCTACGCGCGTCTCGAACCAACTTGCATCGAGTGGCCGGTTGTTCCTGGCGGCCCTTCCTTATCCCGTCTTGCTCGGCTTCGCCCGCGCAGGTAGCTTTGCACAAGTAGGCATCCGATGTCTTACCCGATGTACACTCCCGAGCTCGGTGTCGCAGCGCGTGCGCAGCCGGTGGACATCGCGCCCTCGGCCCGGCGGTCTCGACGCGTCCTTTTCATCGTGGCCTTGTTAGCGCTGGTTTCAGCAGGCCAGACGCCAAACGCACCAGCCGCGTCGCCGTCAGCTGCAGCCAACGCTGCGGCGTCGAGCCGCGCGATGCTCTACGAAGAAGATCCGTCCGACCCGCAGGGAGAAGAGTATGCCGGCTCGGTGCTGTGGCGCACCGATCGGATCACGGCCGCCGGACAGGGTGACGAAATCGCCGTACACGCCGACATCGAGATTCCGGACCGCAAGCTCAAGATAGAGATGTCTATACGGCGCAACACCGACAAATCGCTGGCCGCCAGTCACGTCATCGAATTGACCTTCGTGGCGCCGCCGGATTTTGCTGGCGGCGATGTCTCCGGCGTGCCAGGCATCCTGATGAAATCCCACGAAAACGCCCGCGGCATTCCGTTGGCCGGCGTCGGCCTCAAGGTCAGCAAGGGCTTGTTCTCGATCAGTCTGTCGAATGTCGCCGCCGAGCGCGCGCGCAACCTGCAATATTTGAAGGAGCAGTCATGGATCGATATTCCAATCGTCTATGCCAGCGGGCGCCGGGCCATCCTCGCGATTGAGAAGGGAGCCTCCGGCCAGCGAAGCTTCCATGAAGCGTTACTTGCGTGGGAGCCGCCCCGGTGACTTAGCCCGGCAGAAACAAAGCGAACGGTTCGTCGGTGGTGCGGCGCAGGTGGTCGCGATAAACCGCGTGGTTCACATCGCTTGACGAAATCCGTCCCACACTTGGGGTCGGAATATTCTTGATCGGCAAAAACGCGATGGGCGCTGCAATCGGTGTCAGCATCGAGCCGCGCCCCGCCAGCAACGTCGTGATGATCCCATACATCTCGCCCGAGATGGTCGGCCGCGACACCGTGATCAGGCGGTGCTGGCCGTGGCGGTTGGTGACGAGGTAGATAAAACCCGATTGGTTGGGCACCGCGACTTCGCCATATTGGGTGAACGCCGCGTCTAGCCTTTCGCCTTCGCGAAACAGCAGCGATGACGCCACGTCGTCCCACGCGATCTCGGTTTGGTAAGCGTAGATCGTATTCCTATCGCCGAACGAGGGCCGCACCGTGATATACGTGCCCTCGAGCCATGTCACCGCGCGACGCGAATAGGCACCGAGACCGTCAGGCGCGATGGCTCCGTTGAGCGAAGCCGCGGTCGGCGCAAGATCGAGGCCTTTCCGCAAGGTGACGCCGAGCGCCTGCTCAAGCCGCACGGTGGTAGCGAGTGTGAAGGGACGCCGCCCGCTCAGGACCTTTTCCAGTGTCGAAAGGCTGAGCTTGGCTTGTTCGGCCAATGTCTGACGGGAAACGCGACGCAGCGCGATTTCCTCGCGAATCGTCGCTGCGATTTGTC
This sequence comes from Alphaproteobacteria bacterium, assembly GCA_005884765.1. Taxonomy (GTDB): domain Bacteria; phylum Pseudomonadota; class Alphaproteobacteria; order Rhizobiales; family Xanthobacteraceae; genus Bradyrhizobium. The sequence continues at coordinate 7,394 of VAZV01000254.1, read as the reverse complement.
GGCTTTGCTCGGCGGAAAGCTGTTTGTCCGGCGTCGGCATCTTCACCTCTGTTCGGCTTCCGCCATCCTAGCAGACGCACAATCCAGCACAAAACCGCACAAAGCAGCCCCGCCGTGGCCGGCCGGAACGGGGCGCGGCTGAACAATGCCGATCATTATGCTCGCGCCAAGGTGGGAGCTTCCGCACAACTTCTAGCCGACGAAATCGTCCCTCGGGAGAATGTGACATGACCACCTGTGAAGAGATCGAGACTGACAGCCGCCCTTCGGTTCTATCGAGAATTGCGACACTTCTGCTGTTCCTTGTGGTGCAAGGCGTTGCCATCGCCATTGTCGGATTTGCGGCGCTGTTTCTGAGTTTTGAGCCGGTATGGTCAGCGCAGGGCCAGCCAGTGGCATTGGTCAAGCCGGCAAACGCGCGCTCAGGCTCGCTGCTGCTCAAGACCGACGACGGCTATGCCGACGCGGCCCGGCTTGGCATCGACGTCGATCTCACGGTGTCCGGCCCAACCATCCGCGCCCGCGTCACGCAGATTTTCCGCAACCCGACCTCGAATTGGGTCGAGGCGACCTACGTCTATCCGCTGCCTGCGGGCGGCGCGGTCGATACGCTGAAGATGGTGGTCGGCGAACGCGTTATCGTCGGCGATATCAAGGAAAGGCAACAGGCGCGTGTCATCTATGAGCGGGCGCGGCAAAGCGGGCAGAAGGCGGCCCTGACCGAACAGGAACGCGACAACATCTTCACCAATTCGGTCGCCAACATCGGTCCGGGCGAGACCGTGCTGGTGCAGATCGAATATCAGGAGCCGGTGCAACAATCCGGCCAGGAATTCTCGCTGCGCGTGCCGATGGTCGTGGGCCCAAGGTATAATCCCGCGCCGGTGGTGCAAAGCGTCGACTTCCACCCCGACGGCGGCGGCTGGGGCGCGGCCAAAACGGATCCCGTGGCGGACCGCGATCGCATCACGCCGCCGGTGCTCGACCCCGCGCAAAATCTGCCCGTCAATCCGATCGCCATCACCGTTCGCCTGCAAGCCGGCTTCCCGCTCGGCGAAGTGAAGAGCCATCACCACGCGATCAAGGTCGAAAGCCCTGACAGCGCGACGCGGATCATCAAGCTGGCTGATGGCCCGGTGCCCGCGGATCGTGATTTCGAGCTGACCTGGAAACCAGCTGCCGAGGCCGCGCCATCGGTCGGGCTGTTCCGCGAGCATGTCGGCGACGCCGACTATCTGCTCGCCTTCGTCTCGCCGCCTGCGGTCGAACAGGCCGAGCGAAAGCCGCTCCCGCGCGAAGTGGTCTTCGTCATCGACAATTCCGGTTCGATGGGCGGCACCTCGATCGTGCAGGCCAAGGCCAGTCTGAATTTCGCGCTCAGCCGCCTGCAACCGACGGACCGCTTCAACGTGATCCGCTTCGACGACACCATGGACGTGCTGTTCCCCACCTCGGTGCCGGCGGATGCCGGCCACCTCAGTAGCGCCACGACGTTCGTGAACGCGCTGCAGGCCGCCGGCGGGACGGAAATGGTGCCGGCGATGCGCGCCGCGCTGACCGATACCGCCGGCAGCGATGCCAACACGGTTCGTCAGGTGGTCTTCCTCACCGACGGTGCCATAGGCAACGAGCAGCAGCTGTTCGAGACCATCACCGCGATGCGCGGCCGCTCGCGCGTGTTCATGGTCGGCATCGGTTCGGCGCCGAACACCTATCTGATGACGCGCGCCGCCGAACTTGGCCGCGGCGCCTTTACCCATATCGGCTCGGTCGATCAGGTCGAAGAGCGCATGCGCGGCTTGTTCGCCAAGCTCGAGAATCCCGCGGTGACCGGCCTCTCGGTGAAATTCTCCGACGCGAGCGCCGACGTCACACCTGCTGCGATCCCCGACGTCTATCGCGACGAGCCGCTGGTGCTGGCGGCAAGGCTCGACAAGCTTGCCGGTTCGATGGAGATCAAGGGGCGCATCGGCGACCGGCCATGGGTCGTGACGCTGCCGCTTGCGAACGCGGCCGAAGGCAAGGGCCTGTCCAAGCTGTGGGCGCGCCGCAAGATCAGCGATGCCGAAGTCGCGCGCACCACGCGCCAGGTGGGCCCGGAGGACGCCGACAAAACGATCCTGGCACTGGCGCTGGAGCATCAATTAGTGACCCGGCTGACCAGTCTCGTCGCGGTTGACAAGACGCCGAGCCGGCCCGACGGCGAGCCGCTCAAGTTCACTGAGCTGCCGCTCAACCTGCCGGCGGGGTGGGATTTCGCCAAGGTGTTCGGCGAGCGCCCGCAATTGCCGTCACCGCCGAGCGAACGGCGCGCCGACGCGAATGACGCCCGCCTTCAGTTCGCGGCGATGAAGCATCAGCTTCCCATGGTTACCCCTCAGCCCGCCACGGTCATGCTGCCGAAGACCGCGACCGATGCCGAACTGAAGATGACCGCAGGCCTCATCCTGCTGGCGCTCAGCTTGATGCTGCTTGTGTTCAGCCGTCGTCAGACGTTTGCGCGTTGACGCCGGATGAAAGGAGGAGGCGCCCCCACCTCCTCCTTTTCTGAGCGCGCGCGGCCTTCCGTCCCCCCAGGGCCGCGCGCGCGATTTTTTGGATCGTCATTGCGAGGAGCCACCGGGTCTCGCCTTCGGCGAGCCCGATGACAGGCTCCGCGACGAAGCAATCCAGTTATCACTTCGCAGCCTCTGGATTGCTTCGCGGAGCCTGTCATCGGGCGCGCATTCGCGCGACCCGTTGGCTCGCAATGACGGAAGGATAAGCAGATGCCCCGCTTCACCATCCCTCTCCTTCTCGCGCTCGCCGGCCTCATTCTGTTCGGCCAAGGCGCCTACATCCACGCCAAGGCGGCGTTCGCACCGGTTCTGCTGGAGCGCGCATTCAAGCAAACCATCGCCACCGGCCGCGAGACAAAACCGTGGACATGGGCCGATACCTGGCCGGTCGCGCGGATCGAGGTGAAGCGGCTCAACGCCAGCGCCATCGTGCTCGCCGGATCGAGCGGCCAGGCGCTTGCGTTCGGCCCGGGCCATGTCGAGCTGACGGCGGAGGCCGGCGAGCGCGGCGTCGCCGTCTCTTCCGCGCACCGCGACACGCATTTCCGTTTTCTGAAGGACGTCGCCGTCGGCGACGAGATCGAGATCACCCGAAGCGACGGCAAGCGCTTCCGCTACCGAACCGACGCTATGTCGATCGTGCGTTTCGATGCTTCAGGGATCGATCCCCTGACCGATCGGTATGAGCTGGTGCTGTCGACCTGCTGGCCGTTCGATGCACTGACGGGCGGCCCGGAACGCTACCTTGTGCATGCCACTATGATCGAGCCCGAATGACAGGGCCCAATTCCTGATCTTGCATGGAACAGACGCCGGACTATTTGAATTCTACCAACCGCGTGAGACGCGCCAACCGGCGGCAATCGAAAACGTGAGGCGGCGAGACCATGGATTCCCAGGTTCATTACCTGCCGCTGACACCAGGATTGTTTTCGATCCTGGTGCTTTTGTTCGCTGGGCTGATTATCCTGATTCAGCTTCGCATTCTGCGCTATGCCTATATGCGGCTTGGTGTCGGACCGGGTGTAGCGCTGCTGCTGTTGTTCGGCTCGTTGATTGGCAGCTACTTCAATATTCCGATCACGATCTTGCCGGGAAAGACCGTGAGGTCGGGGGAAATCGTTGATTTCTTCGGCATGCGTTATGTGGTGCCGATCATCACATCGTCCGGCACGGTGCTTGCGGTGAATGTCGGCGGCGCGGTGATTCCGACGCTGATGTCCACCTATCTGATGTTGCGCTATCAGCTCTGGCTCAAGGCTACGATTGCCGTGGTGGTGATCGCCTTTGTCATCCATTCCATGGCGACACCGGTGCCGGGGATCGGCATCGCGGTGCCGGTCTTTGTGCCGGTCGTGACCACGGCCATCCTGGCGTTCATCCTCTCGCGCGAATACGCCGCCCCATTGGCCTATATCGGCGGCTCGATGGGGACGCTGATCGGCGCCGACCTGCTCAATCTCGGCACCATCGGCAGCCTGGGCGCGCCCGTCGCCTCGATCGGCGGCGCCGGTACATTCGACGGCATTTTCCTCACCGGAATTCTCGCCGTCCTGCTCGCCGGGATCGCATCGCCGTCGCGCCCGCGAACGGCGTGGTAGCGGCAGGTCATGACTGCTATTGCGTAGCGCGAGTTGCCACCCTCCTCAACTCTCAATAAAAGCAATGAAAACGTGGCACGCTGCGCTCGCCGCGATCGCATAAAAACGACAGGGCAAGGGTACAATTTGATGGAAGCTCAGGTCCGCACAATGTCGGTTTCATCCGGGTCGGTTTCATCCGGCAAATGGTCGCCTCCGACGGACGCGAGCGATATCGTCAAGCGCATTCATGCGTTGCTGCATCCGCGCAATATCGTGCTGGTCGGCGCGACCGACAAGCCGGGCAACTATGCCGAGCGCATCTGGAACAACCTGATCAAGTACAAGTACGAAGGCGGTCTCTATCCGGTCAACGCCAAGCGCGAAACGATCTGGGGCGTGCCCTGCTACAAGGATTTTTCAAGCCTGCCGGAGAAACCGGACCACGTGCTGGTGCTGGTGCCGGCGCGCTTTGCCGTGCAGGTGATCCGCGACGCGGCCGCAGCCGGCGCGCACTCGGCGACCATTGTCACCTCAGGCTTTTCCGAATTGCTGGACGCGGAAAGCCAGAAGCTCGCGGTCGACCTGCAACAGGCGATACGCGAGACCGGGCTTGCGGTGACCGGGCCGAACTGCCTCGGCAATCTGAGCGCGGGCGAAAAGCTGTTCACCAATATCGACGATCGCATCGTCACCATGGAAGCAGGATCGGTGGCGATCGCCGGCCAATCCGGCGCCATCGTGATGGCGATCCGCCAGGCGCTGGAGGATCGCGGCGTCGGCGTCGGCTACATGGTCACGACCGGCAATGAAGCAGGCCTCGAGACTCCCGATCTGATGACTTACTTCGCGGCCGATCCGAGCATACGCGTCATCGTGGTTTATCTCGAGGGCGTGCGAAACACCAAAGTGTTTCGCGAAGCCTGCAAGGCCGCGCGCGCCGCCGGCAAACCTGTGATCGCGCTCAAGCTCGGCGCCTCCGAGGGCGGACGGGCAGCTGCGATGGCGCATACCGGCGCACTCGCCGGCTCGATCGAGACCTTCGATGCGATCTCAACGCGCGAAGGCGTCATCCGCGTGCGCGGGCTTGACGAATTGGTCGAGACCACCGAGTGCTTCGTGCACGCCGAGCCGCCGAAAGGTGGGCGGCTTGCCGCCGTGACGTTGTCGGGCGGCAAGCGCGGGCTCCTGATCGACGCATTCTATTCGGCCGGTCTGAATTTCGCGCCACTCAGTCAAAGTGCCAGCGATAAGCTCGCAAAAATGCTCGGCCCGGGCTCGATCGTCGGCAATCCGCTCGATGCCGGATTTGCTGCGGTGGTCGATCCGTCGGTCTATATGCAATCGATCAAGATCATGATCGACGATCCCGACACCGACATCGTCATCATCGATTCGGAACTGCCGAAGGCGCCGCATGAACTGCGCGAACGCAGTTTGCGCGCCGTCAACGAGATGGCCGGCGATGCCAACAAGCCGGTGATCTATATCAGCGCGATGTCCATCGGGTTTACCGAGTTCACCAAGGGTTTGCGCAAGTCGCTGCCGAACATCGCGGTCCTGCAGGGCATGGACCGCGCAGTCGGCGCCATCAAGTCGCTGATCGAATATACCTCCCTGCGCAAGGAAGTGCCCGATATCGTCTCAAGCTCAAAGGCGTCCGCCCGCGCCCTGCTGGAGAGGACGCTCAAGAGTGCGAGCGGTGCGGCGCTGGACGAGGTCGCCTCGAAAAAACTGCTGCGGGCTTACGGCATTCCGGTCTCAAAGGAAGAGATCGCGCAAACCGCAGCGGACGCCGCAAGCATCGCCAAAAGAATCGGCTTTCCGGTTGTCGCCAAGGTGGTCAGCGCGGATATCCTGCACAAATCGGACATCGGCGGCGTGGTGTTGAACCTCAACAGCGCGGCCGAGGTCAGGAAAGCATTCAACGACATCACCGCGCGAGTGAAGAAACTAAAGGGCAAGCCGAAACTGGAAGGCATCCTTATCGCTCAGCAGGTCAAGGCCGATCTCGAGCTCGTGGTCGGCGCCTCGCTCGATGCCGAGATGGGTCCCGTGGTGTTGTTCGGAACCGGCGGCGTCGATATCGAACTGATGAAGGATGTTGCGCTGTCAGGCGCGCCGCTCGATGCGGAGGAGGCCAAAGCGCTGATCGGCCGCACCAAGGCCGGCGTGAAAATCAAAGGCTACCGCGGCAAGCCGGCCCTGCACGAGGCCTCCGCGATCAAAGCCCTGGTCGGCTTGTCCAATCTGATGGCGGATGCCGGCAACCGCATCGCCTCGATCGACGTCAATCCATTCCTGATCAACGCCAAGACCGGCGTCGCCGTCGACGCGCTGGTCGTCCTCAACAACACCGCCGCGAGAAGCGCCGCCGGTGGCTAGGTGTCCAATCCGCGCTTGGTAGGCGAGCAGGTAGCCCGCATGAGCGCAGCGACATGCGGGAGAGTTCAGCGAGAGGTCACCCCGGATGTCGCTTCGCTCATCCGGGCTACGCTTTCGATCTTGCACGACGGGCAAATTGCGCATGTGAGTCATGCGAAAATTGCCCGTCGTGTTAATCTGTCGCATGCGCCTGGCATTGCCGAACACCCCAAATCAGCGCCATCCTCTGCGCGTCCCGCCTCGATCAAGAGGGGCGTTGGCCATCGTCACGAACGTTGGGTGCGGGATGCGATGGACGCGTTGGCAACGCAAGACGAGCGGTGTTGATGCGGACGGCAAAGCTGTGTGGTCCTGACGCCCCGACGCCGGTGTCAAGCTACGCTTAAGGCAGCGTAGCGATGGTGGCAAGAAAGCCCGGTCACCAGGGAGAGCGCGGAATAAGCCGTAAACCATTGCGCAGGGAAGGTCGGACTGTTTCGGCGAACCTGTGGTGACTACGCTCGTGCGCTTTTTTTGTTGCGTGCGAGGCTGCGGGTGCGGCGAGCACCCGGCTTTCCCTGCGCCCTCCTTCTATCGAGGGTAGTCCATGCACGGCCCGGGCGAAATCACGCCGCGGGATCGTCGATTCATATCTGCAACTGCTTGGCCGTTTAATCACCAACACGGGCGCCGGCCGGCCGACGTTTTTAACCACGCGGGCCTAAGCCGAAGGTTGCAGGATTTTCGTAGGTTGGTCATTGGCAAAGGCAAACCGGACAGGCTACGCTCCAGCCCATAAACCCATCGAAGAATGCCTGCTATCAGTCACTTTGTCTGGGAGGACAGAATGGGTATCTCGCGACGGTCCTGGCCGGTCGATCGGCGGACACTT
>VAZV01000253.1 GCA_005884765.1 Alphaproteobacteria bacterium | reverse complement strand
ATCTGACTCTCCGATGGTTCGAGTGTGGAAACCCAAACCTATCGGAAAGGCCACGCTCACCGCCCCATGGAATCTACAGGTCCTCACGCCTTCGCGGCGACATCCTCCAAGCCGCGATTGCGCGGCTCGACGCCCCAGGCCCAGACCACCACGATCTGAACGACCACCAGAGAGATCATCAGCCAGACCACGCCCGGCAATTTGTAGGAGGCCATCAGGGCGCCGACCATGAACGGTGAGACCACGGTGGCGCCGCGTCCGAGCGTGTTGCAGATGCCGTTGGCGCGCAGCCGGATCTCGGTCGGGAACAGCTCCGGCGTATAGACGCCGAACAGGATCGCGGTCTGCACATAGATCGCGACGATCAGCACGAACCCGACCGAGAGCACGATCGCCGGATCGGCCGACGCGTCGAAGCGGGCATAAATATAGCCGGCAACGATGGTGACGACCGACGCGCCGATGATGCTCCAGCGCCGCCCGATCGCGTCGGACAGATAAGCGCCAACCGCGCAGCCGACCAGCGATGCGACCGATAACACCAGCGTATAGGCAAGCGAGTTTGCGATGGTCAGTCCCTGGCGCAGGAAGAACTGCGGCAGGAAGATCACGAAGCCGAAGATCAGGGTGTTGATCGTGATCAGCACCCAGGAGCCGACGATCAAGCGTTGCAACAGGGGCGGCTTGAGCATGTCGGAGGCAGCAACCTGCGGCACGTGGGGCGGCACCACCACCGGCGGCAGCGGCGCGCCGCCGGCGGATTCGGTTTCGATCCGCGCCATCAAGGCTTCGGCTTCCTCGGCGCGGCCTTGCGATTCGAGCCAGCGCGGCGATTCCGGCAGGTTCTTGCGCAGGTACCAGACGATCAGCGAGCCGACGGCGGCAATGATAAACATCGGGCGCCAGCCGAACGCCGGGATGATGAGATAGCCGAGCAAAGCGGTGACCGGGAATCCCGCCACCACCAGGAACGCCATCATCGACAGCCAGCGCCCGCGCGTCTTTGGCGGCACGAACTCGGTCAGCGTCGAATAGCCGACGACGATTTCAGCCCCCAGGCCGAGGCCCTGCACGAAACGGCAGGCGATCAGCTGGTTCATGTCCTGCGCGAAGGCGGCTGCCAGCGACGCCAATCCGAAGATCAGCAAATTGACCTGGTAGGTGAACCGCCGTCCCATCTTGTCGCCGACAAAGCCGGTGATCAGCGCGCCCAGCGTCATGCCGACAAAGGTCAGCGAAATGAATTGCAGATTTTGCGCAGCGGTCGTGAATTTGGTTTGGATCGCCGACGCCAGCACGCCGCCGGCGACATAGAGATCGTAGCCGTCGAAAAACATGCCGGCGCCGACCAATCCGAAAATCCGGTAGTGAAACGACGAGATCGGCAGCCGGTCGAGACGTGCGCCGGCGTTGACGAGATGAGCCATATGATTCCTTCCCCACTATTTGTTTTAGTTCATTCGCTTTAATTCAATCGCGGCTGGGTCGCCGTGTCGCGGTACCAGTCGAACGGCTGATCGCCAGTCGCGACCATCACGCTCTTGACGTTGAAATGGTCGTCGAAACTTTCGGTGCCGAACTCGCGCCCGATGCCCGAATCGCCGACGCCGCCCCAGGGCGAGGCCGGATCGAGGCGGTGATGATCGTTGACCCACACAATGCCGCATCTGACCGCGGCGGCGACGCGATGGGCGCGGGCGACATCGCGGGTGCGGATCGCCGCCGCAAGCCCGAACGGCGAATCGTTGGCGAGCCGGAGCGCATCCGCCTCGTCCTTGAACGGTGTGACGGAAGTGAACGGCCCGAATACTTCTTCCTGAAAGATGCGCATGTCGGACGTCACGTCGGCGAACACCGTCGGCTCGACAAAATAGCCGTGCTCATGGCCTTGAATTTTGGCGGCCGCACCGCCGGCAACGAGCCGGGCGCCTTGCTCGCGGCCGAGCGCGCAATAGGACAGCACGCGATCGCGCTGCTTGGCCGAGATCACCGGCCCGAGCTGGGTCAAGGGATCGAAGGGATCACCGATGCGAATGGTGCTGGTCTTCGCCTTCAGCTTTTCGACGAACTCGTCATAGATCGAGGCCTGCACGAGATGGCGCGAGGCGCAGATGCAGGTCTGTCCGGCGCCGATGAAGGCGCCGAACGCGGCATAATTGACGGCGCGATCGACGTCGTAGTCGTCGAACACCAGGACCGGCGTCTTGCCGCCAAGCTCCAGCGTCTGGTGCGCGAACACTTTCGCGGCGGCTCCGCCCGCGATGCGGCCGGCCTCGGTGCCGCCGGTCAACACCAGCTTGTCGATGTCAGGATGTTCGGCAAGCATCCGGCCGGCGCTGTGGCCCAGGCCCAGCACGATGTTGAACACGCCGCCCGGCAGCCCCGCTTCGGTAAAGATCTGCGCCAGCTTGAGCGTCGTCAGCGGCGTATATTCCGACGGTTTCACCACCGTGACGCAGCCCGATGCGAGCACCGCGGCCAGCGACTTGCACAGGATCATCAAGGGATGATTGAACGGCGTGCAATTGGCGACGATGCCGATCGGCGTGCGCAAGGTGTAGTTAAGATACGATCCTTCGACGGGAATGACGGCGTCGCGGCGCGCCAGCGCCAACCCTGCGAAGTAACGAAAAAAGTCCGGCAGCCGTGAGAGCTGCGCGCGGGTCTCATTGACCGGCCGGCCGTTGTTCAGCGTCTCCAGCCGGTAGAGCTGCTCAAGGTTGGCCTCAAACGCATCCGCCAGCCGATTGACGAGCCGCGCCCGGGCGCGGATGTCCATGCCGCCCCATGCCTTGCCTTCGAACGCGGCGCGCGCGCTTTTCATGGCGCGGTCGATATCGTCAGCCGTCGAATTCGGAATCCGCGCTATCACCTCGCCGGTGGAGGGATTGCGGACGTCCAGCATCTCGCCAGAACCGGCTTCGATCTCACGGCCGTCGATGAAATTGCCGTGGATCTCGACCTCGATGGCGGCTGGTTTTGAGGAGATATTCATGCCTCTCTCCCTTCAATGATAACGGCATTGCGCTTGAGCGCCGGCAGCACGCGCTTTTCGGTTTGACTGATATGAGCCCTGATGATGCGAGAAGCGCCCCGCCGGTCGCGGCGCTGCATGGCTTCGATCAGGGCCGTGTGCTCGGCAACGAGCTGCGCCGGGTCGTGACCTCTGATATTGGCGAGGCTGACGCGGACCAGCCGATCGGCCTGTCCGATCAGGTCGCATAGCGCGGTCGCCATGCGGCGGTTGCCGGATGCGTGCGCCAGCGCCGAGTGGAAGCCGCGGTTGTAGGCGATGAAGTCCTCGCGGTCGCCGGAGAAGCGGCGGAATCGGTTCAGCGCCTTCAGTACATCGTCATCGGCGTTCTCGATCGCCTCCGCGACGCAGGCGGGCTCGAGCGCAAGGCGGAAACGCAGCAAGTCGCGCGCATCCGCAAGCGAGATCGGATTGACGCGATAGCCCTGACGCGGCTGCACCGTGACGAGGTGCTCGCGCTCGAGCCGCAACAGCGCCTCACGCACCGGCTGGCGGCTGACCGCATAGCGCTCGGCGAGTTCCTGCTCGCGCATGTCATCGCCTGGCGCAAACCGGCAGGTCAGAATATCAGAGCGCAGGTTCTCGTAGACATTATCACGCAAAAGCATCGATATTTCCCAGGTAATTGCGCTTAGCTTCGCAGCCGTGAAATATCACGTCAAGTCATGAAGGCTTGAAATGCGCGCGTTTTGATCTATCAATCCGATGGACGGGCGCGGGTTGTTTCGGCAATGGCTGCGCCAACCGGAAAAGAAAGAGGCTGGGATGGATCGGCTTTTGGCCCATGGCACGGTCAATGCGGCGCAGCGAGGCGAGGGCCCGCCGCTGTTTTTGCTGCATTCGCTGCTGTCGGATCGTGCGAGCTTTGATGCGATCGCACCACAACTGTCGCGGTCGTTTCGCGTGATCGTTCCGGAGCTGCCGGGTTTTGGCGGATCGCAAACCGTCGGCGGCGGCCTTGCCGATATCGCCGACCGCATGGCCGAAGCGGTGAGGGATGGCGGCGGCGAAGACACGATCGTGCTCGGCAACGGCTATGGCGGTTTCGTCGCGTTGCAGATGATCATTCGCCATCCAGATATCGCGACCCGGCTCATTCTTGCCGATTGTGGCGCGGCGTTCTCGCAAAGCGGGCGCGAAGCATTTCGCGCCATGGCGGCCGCCTCGAAAGCCAAGGGATTGGCTGCCATCACCGACCTCGCGATGCGCCGGCTGTTCGCGCCTGATTTCCAGGCGCAACATCCCGAGTTGATGGCTGATCGCCGCGAGGCGTTCGGCAACACCGATCTGCAAGTGTTCCGTGCCGCCTGCGCGCAGCTCGCCGAGCTCGATTTGCGGGGTGAACTTGCCAAGGTCAAAGTGCCGGTGCTGGTAGTAGTCGGCGAACATGACGAGGCGACGCCGCCGCCAATGTCGCGTGAGCTTGCCGCTCTCTTGCCGGACGCGCGGCTAAAAATCATCCCAGGCTGCGCGCATGTGCCGCAACTGCAATCGCCCGATCTTTTCCTCAATGCGCTCGCGGATTTCCTGCCGGTGGCATCCGCGGCAATTTGAGGCAGCTAGGTCCGGATCATGCTCAGGCGCGTCAGAGCAATCGGATGGTGAGCCAGACCACCGCCCACAGGGCCAACGACAGAAGCGCGACCGAAACGGTGAGGGCGGCCAGCATTCGCCGCAACGGGTAGCTGCTGTCGGCAACCGGCGACACGCCGCGGCCGGGGTTGAAGTCGTCACAATGGGGGATATGACCGCGGACTCCGAAAGTCCACAAAACCGCATCCAGAAAGAACAGGCTCATTGCTTCGGCTCCAGTTCATTGAAACGTCCATCGCCGCTCTGGAAAACGAATACCGCTAATTGCGGGAACGCAACCTTTTCGCGCTTGACCCCGTATTCGTCCGGTGCTGCCGGCGAAAAGCGCACCTGCCCGACATTGAGCCTGATCGATCGCGGCGTCTTTAGCGTCGCCGGGCTATCAATCCGGGCCATTCTATGGGATTTTGCTAGGCGATTTGGCGATGCAAACCGCCAAACCATGACACCGGATTTGCGCTGACGGTGCGTACGATGTTGAGATTGCGCCACGATGATCCTCTTGCATTGTCGCTGGGCGGGGCGATCCGAAACGGCGACCTTGCCTCACTCAACCAGCTGGTGCGCGAGCATCCAGACTTGGTCACGGCGAGAATAGAAAAGAGCGGAAAGGCACGCGCGCCGTTGCATGTCGCGACGGACTGGCCGGGGCGTTTCCCGAACGGCCCGGCCGTCATCACCGCTTTGATCGATGCCGGCGCCGATCCAAACGCGCGATGCGAAGGGATGTACCATACCGAGACGCCGCTGCATTGGGTTGCGAGCAGCGACGACGTCGAAGCGTTTGAGGTGCTCGTTAAGGCGGGCGCCGATATCGAGGCGCTCGGGGGCTCGATCGGCGGTGGTACGCCGCTGGATAACGCTGTCGGATACGGCCAATGGCAGGTGGCTCGCCGCCTCGTCGAGTGCGGCGCCCGGACCAGGCTGTGGCACGAGGCCGCATTGGATCTGATGTCTCGCGTTGAGGCGAAATTTGCCGCCGACCCGCTCCCAACTCCTGAGGAAATCACCACGGCTTTCTATCAAGCGTGCGCCGGCGGTCAGCGCGAGCCCGCAGAATACCTGCTTCGCCGAGGCGCTGATATCAACTGGATTCCCGGCTGGGGCAGCAAGAAGAGAACCCCTTTGGATGTCGCCCGCGCTTACGAAAGCACGGTTGGTCAGCGACCACCTGCCGAGAATTTGGTCGAATGGCTGATCAGCCGAGGGGCGAAATCAGCCGCTGAACTCATGGCATGAACCGCGCTGCTGACAATTTGAGCAGACCGGACAGATTATCCCTTCGACGTTGGCGTGCCCCCCGCCTAATCTGCCCTCTGGGCAGGGTGATTTACGGATGCGCGAGATTCTCGACTATTGCACGGGTGGAATTCAGCGCGCGGTCCCCGCGGGCACCGTCCTCCTCCACCAAGGCACCAAGACCGGGCGCCTGTTTGTCCTGATCGAAGGACGGCTGGAAGTCATCCGCGGTGATGCGGTCGTCGCCGTGCTCGCCGAGCCCGGCGCGGTGACCGGAGAAATGTCGCTCCTGCTCGACCGGCCGCACACCGCGACCGTGCGTGCCGCTTCCGATTCGATGATTTATGAATTCAGCGACGCCGCATCCTTTCTCAACGAGCAGCCGGCGGCGGCGCTGTTGATCGCCCGGTTGCTGGCGCAACGGCTAAACGTCGCGACGACCTATCTGGCAGACCTCATGAAGCAGTACGCCGGTCACGGCACTCATCTCGAAATGGTCGGCGAGATTCTGCAGAGCATGATCAGCCTGCCGCCGCAGCAGGTTTCGCCAGGATCGGATCGACAATCCGATCCAAGGATGTAAGCCAGGCAGGCGCTGCGGTGATCGGCGTGGCCGGCCGCTGCAACGGCGCGCCGAGATCGATGTGTTGTGCCTCGCCTGCGGCGAGCCAAAATGCCGTGCCCTCGTCGATGTCGAGCACGATATAGACCGGCGGACGGCCAGGCTGCAGCCCAGCGTTGAAGATCCATGTCGCGCCGAGCCGGTCGAACCACGATCCCTCCGGGATGAAGGGCGATTGATGCACGTGGCCCGAAATCACCATTGAGGGCTGGTAGCGCCCGATCCATTGCACGAGCTCGACATCGCCGAAAAAACGCTTGCCGCCCCAGCTCGTCGGGGAATCGGCGGGCGGCGCGTGATGCGCCCAAATCCATCGCCTCGGTCGCAGGGCAGCATCCCTGGCAAGCTGAACGTCGATACGCGCTTTGGCCAGCGGTCCGTCCCACCACGGACAAACCGTAAATAGCGTGTCGCCGATCGTGAGGCTGTCCCCGTCACAGGCAATGCCGACCTCTCTGACGTCGCCGATCCAGCGCGCAATCTTCTCGCCTTCGTCACCGCGGTCGTCGAGGTCATGATTTCCGGAGCAAAGGATGACGCGGGTGATGCCGGATAGTAGCTTGAGGTATTTCTTCACCACCAGGATCTGGGCACGGAAGTCGACGGCTGAGCCGATGTCGAGCGCATCGCCCGCGAAGATCACGAGATCGAATTCGCGCGCGGCGCTGAGCAGCCAGTCAAATTGCGGCAACGAATAGTGCAAATCGGCAACGACAAGGCAGCGCATTTTCAAATCGGTCCGGTGCTCAGGAATTAGGCGAGCGGGGATGATTGTATTCAAGCCAAAGAAGAGAGCAAAGATTGTGCCGTGCCGCACCGATCGAACGCGACACATTCCCGCAGGCGCCGCGAAGGGCACCGGACGCCTCATGGTTCGAGTCGGCCATGGCGCGCCACTTCGGTACGCTATTAACGCCGAAACGCGCCGTTCTCCCGATGCAAGCCGTCGAGTTGCATCCGCCGACCGTGCAGTCTCACAATCTCAATTTATTGGGATGACGTGTTAGGTGCAGGGGCACCGTAACCCAAATACCGCCGATTTTTCGCTTTCATCCCGATCTACTCTAACAGCCCTCCGCTGCCGCCCCAAAAGTTGGTGTTCATGCTGCTGACCTTCGTCCGCGCGTCCGCGGCGGCGCGATCAGCGCCTCCGCCGGTATGTTCCACTCACGGTACAGCTTCCAGGCCATTCTCATCGTGAGGGGGCGCTTCTTGGTCAGGACGTCGGATGCGCGCTGCCGCGAGCCGAGCAGTCGGCCAAGATCTGCTTGGGTATAGCCGCCCGTTTCCATGCGGTAACGGATAGCGTCGATCGCCTCGGGCGGTTCGATCGGCCAGCGCTTGCGCTCGTAGTCCTCTACGATCAACGCCAGAAGATCGAAGCGATCCGCTTGCGGGGTGCCTGGTTTTGGTTCGTTTTCGAAGTACCGCTCGATCTCCTCGAGGGCCTCGTCGTATTCGGTTTCGGTACGAATTGGGCGGATCATTTTCTTCGCCATGACACGGTCTCCGGATCGATGCGGTCGTATTCGGCATGGATACGCTAGGCAGCGCCTACGTCCGCGCCAGCGCGCCGGCAAATACGACTTCGATGAGGGTGCCCGAACGCGCTCCGGTCTTGATGTGGAATTGCGCGCGGTTGGCCTCGACCAGGGCCTTGGTCAGCGAAAGGTTGACCGGCGAACGGTCGGACGCCTGCTCCGACAATGGGAGGCCGCGGAACGGCTCCAGCGCTGCTGCGAGTTCGTTGCCGTTGAGGCCGGGGCCGGTATCGCGGATCCGCAATACCACGTCGCCGAGATCCGACAGCGCAGTGGAAACGATGACCTGGCCACCGGCATTGGCGAGATGGATCGAGTTGCCGATCAGGTTCAATGTGATCTGCCGCAGCGCGCTTGCGTCGGCGATGACCGGCGGCAGCGCCGGCGCGAGCGATGAGCGGATGATGATGCGTTCGCGGTTGGCCTGCGGCTGCATCACGGCGACGCAGCTCTCGACGAGATCGTTGAGGTTCTGGTTGGCGAAGGAGAGGTCGAGCTTGCCGGTCTCGATCCGCGACAGCTCCAGGAGATCGTTGATGATCGCGATCACGCGCTCGCCTGAAGAGCGAATGTCCTTCATATATTCGACGTAGCGTTGGTTGCCGAGCGCACCGAACCGTTCGCCGATCATCACTTCGGCAAAGCCGATGATGGCATTGACCGGCGCGCGCACCTCATGGCTGATCCGCGCCAGCATCTCGGCTTTGCCGTTTGCCGCGCGGTCGGCCTGCCGCTGCGCCGGTTGCAACTCGCCTTCGCCCTTCCTGCTTTGCGACAGATCGCGAAATACCGCGAAGAAATTCGCACTCCCGGGACGGGTCCGTCCCATGGTCATCGAGAGCGGGATAATGCCGCCCTCGCGCACGCATCCCAGCACGTCACGACCGTGATCGAGCAGGCTCGCAGCGGCGGCGCCCGTGATGCCGGCGAGATAGTCGGCCACCACGGGCTGGCTTTCCGGCGCGAACAGTGCGGTGAGATCGCGCGCCACGAGCTCGGCGCTGTCGTAACCGAATAGCGCCTCGGCGCTGCGATTGCAGGCATGGATTTTGCCCCCGGCGTCCAACATCACGACGCCTTCGGCGGTGGTGTCGAGAATGGCGGCAAGATCCTCGGCATCGGTGCGGCCGGCTGCGGGTGGCGGTTTGGCCGGCGCGGCTTCCGTCATCGTAGCGATCGTCGGCGCAGGGCTGGCGGGCGAGCAAATCAGCGCGAGCGCGGAATCGCCGCCCCATGAGATCGTGAACAGGCGGGCGTCGGTTGCGGTCGAGCCCGCCGCCTGGCCCTTGCCTTGTTGGGTTGCTTCCTCCGTTCCTTGGCTCGCGGAAATCGTCATCGGCGTGCCAGCCTCCGACATGCTGCTGGCGGAGGAAACGCCGGGCTCGACATAGAGCGCGTCAAGGCCGCCGGCATCTTCCAGCGCGTAAAGGTTTGCATACCCGATCCGCTGCAAGAACGCCGGGTTGGCATAGAGCAGCCGGTCGAGCCGATAGATCAGGATGCCGGTGGGCAACAGGTCGAGCAGCATCCGGTCGCGCTGCGGGTCACCGCGCGCCGGCGGCTCGGGCGGCGCCAGCCACTCTGGTTGGTGACTTGCCGGCTCATGACTAATCAGAGGCTCGCTTGCCACCTGATCGTCGGCCGGTGCGGGGGCCGGCGGCGAGACCTGTGGCTCGAGTTGGGTCACCTCAGCGGTCACAGCCGGAGGCACGACGGACGCGCCGTCGCGGTTGAGGTGCGCGGATAGCTGTCGGGCGAGTTCGTCGAAAGCGTTTTCCACCGGGGTAAGTCCCGGCGATTTCGCGTCGCCGATCGGGCGAAACGGCACGACATTTGGGGGTGTCTCCACGCGCCTTTCCAAATCGGTTGGTGGTGAAGTCGAAAGGGCAGCCCGCGCCAGCAATTCTGAAGGTAAGGGTGAAGCCACGTCGGGCTTTGCGGGCGAATTCGCGGCAGGCAAATCTTGAATGCCCGAATCTTGAACGGCCGAGCCTTGAACGGCCAAATTTTGAACGGCCAAGTCTTGAACGGCCAAGTCTTGGACGCCCAAGTCTTCAACGACTAAGTCTCGAACAGGAAAGTCTTGCGCGGTATTGATCACAATGATGTCGGCTGAAAGTCTCTGCGGGCTTGGGGAATTGCGGTGCAATTCGAGCTGTCGCAGGGCGGCAAGCCGCGTCAATCCATCGAGATCGCGGCACACGCCAAAGCCCCGGTAGCCGGCAAATTGTCGCGCGCGATCGAACTCCGGCAAGCCGGTGAGCTCGACAGGCAACCGGTCGCCGCCATCGGCCGGCCAACTCACCGTGATGCCGCTCCAGGTAACGTGGCTCGCAATCGCGTTGGCGAGGGCGCCGTCGGGATCGAGGGCGAACGTATTGGCGAATTCGCTCCAGGGCCGGCCGAGGCCCGCGGCCGCTCGTGGTCCGATCAGGTGCGTGAATTCCCCGGGAGTGATCAGGAAACGGCCGGCGGCATCGATCTGCCACACAAAGCGCAGCGGGTGCAGGCGCTGCTCGAGCGGCGCCTCTTCGAGCCGTGAGGGGGTTTCGCCCATTGATGGCGTGGCCGTCTCATCGGCGACTTGGCTGCCGGACGGCTGTTCGCTTCCTTGGGTCTCGATGTCGGATGTCATGGCGTCCCGCCTCGCGTCTTCATACACGCTATCATGTTCGCTCGCCGTCTCCGCCGACGGCTCCGCGAATTCGTCGACCAGCCCAAATCCGGCCGCCGCGGCGTTGCAAAAGGGCGCGGTTGGTGCGGGGTTGGGCACGATCAGCCCAACCAGCGCCGCGTCGGCGCCAGAGCCGAGCCGCTGCAATACCATGTGGCCGGTGCCGAGCGGCGCCTCGGCGCGGCCCTGCTTCAGCGCCTCGTTGCGCGCGTCGTCGAGGCCGGCCTCATCGAGATTGCCAACCCCAAGCAGCCGGCACGCAGCATCGCTCGTGCCCACCAGCATGCCGTCACGCGCGAACGCGGCAATTGGCGCATCGACGCCCTCGACCAGCCGTCGCAGCCGCTCAGCGAGCGGCATGGTGGGCCCGGCGGTGTGGGCGACGATCAGGATGCCACCATTGCTGGAAAAATGGCCGCGATCGAAAAAATCGAGCCTCGCGCAGCCGCACGTCATGAGCACGCCAAGCGACGCGCCGAAGCCGCGTAGCCGCTCGAGCCGGATCGGGCCATTGGCCGGCAAGCGGCCTGCCAGTTGGGCGACCTGCCGCCGGTGCGCGTCCGCAGCCCCGAATGTCCTGTTCGCCAGGCCTGCGCCGTTCGCCGCGCCGAACACGCGGGCACCGACCGGATTGGCCCAGAGAATCCGCGTTCCGTCGCTCGCCCACAGCCAGACGGGAAGAGCGCTCGTGGCATGAACGGAGAGCTGCGGATCGGTGAGGCCTCGCAACTGGAATTCCGAATGGTTCATCGCCCTGTTGGCCGGCTGTACGATCTGCTGTTGCGCTCGGAGTCACGCCGGAGGCCGACGGTGACAACCTTAACAAACCGTTAGTATCGTCCGGCGGGTGGCAGGTCCACGGCGGGAACGCAACCGCGCGCTCCAAAGCTGCGTATAACCCCAACCGTGCAGAACCAACCTTGCGGCCATTGCGTTGGTATGTTGCGAGCGGCGCGACCGGGATCCACCCATGAGGGGAACACCGCCGCGTCGCCGGTAATGTTTCATCAGGAGGAATGCGAAGAAGCCAAATCAAAAGAGGAGTGGGACCATGAACGGCGAAGTTCGCGATCGTTTCGAAATCCCAAAGGAAATGCGATCCATAGCGCAGGCCAGTTTCGGCCAGGCCCGCAAGGCGTTTGAGAAGTTCCTCGCCAACGCGCAAGCCGCCACCGGCTCTATCGAGGAACGCGGCGAAACCGTTCGCGCCGGCGCTAAGGACATCAATGCCAAGGCATTCACTTATGCCGAGAGGAACGTGCAGGCCTCGCTCGACTATGCACAATCGCTGCTGCACGCCAACGACTTGACCGAGATCACGCGGCTGCACGGCGAATATGTGAAGGCGCAGATGCGCGCGCTGACGGAACAGGCCAACGAAATGGGCAAAGTCGCGGCGCGCGCGGCGATGGACGCCGCCAAGCCCAAGGTGTAGCCAAAATCGGGCGACAGCGACGCACTAACACCTTACCCGATCAAATACGCGGCATTACAGCGTCGGATTGCGTCGCGCTGCACAATGTTGACACGATAGGGGAGTTTAATGTCGGCTGCCGGACATTGATATCCCCCACTTGCGTGATCTCGTTCGACGTTCCCCGCATCCCCGCTAACCCCCGGAGACGCGCGAGGAAGTAACACCGCTCCACCCCAGTTGCGAAGGACACAAGGCCATGGCCAATGCTACCGATCCCTTCACTGCTTCCATCATTCCGTTTGAAGTCCCCGAGCAGGTCCGTGCATTCGCCGAAAAGGGCGTTTCGCAGGCCCGCGACAACTACGCGAAGTTCAAGGATGCCGCTGAAACCCACAATGTCACCATCGAGGCGGTGTTCACGAGCGCCAGCAAGGGCATGAGCGAATATTCCGCCAAGCTGATGGAATTCATGAAAGCCAACACCACCGCATCGCTCGATTTCGCGCAGGAACTGTTCGGCGTGAAATCGCCTTCGGAGGCGCTGGAGCTGTGGACCTCGCACAGCCGCAAGCAATTCGAGGCGCTCTCGGGGCAAGCCAAGGAACTCGCCGAATTGGGCCAGAAGGTCGCCAGCCAAACCGTTGAGCCGATAAAGACCAACGCGTCGAAATACTACAAGCCGGCCGCCTAACGGATCCGCGCTTCACTTGGACAAAAACCCGGGCCGACCGCCCGGGTTTTTTGTCTGATTCCGCACCGTTCGCGTTCGCGTTTGAGACCTTGCCGGCCTTGCCAAACCTAAGCGTTGCACCTAGTTTCCGCCCCGTTCGGGCGCCCCTTTTTCGGGTCCCGCTAACG
>VAZV01000252.1:21700-24468 GCA_005884765.1 Alphaproteobacteria bacterium | reverse complement strand
TCCGGCCTTCCCTGCGCAACGGTTTACGGCTTATAACGCGCTCTCCTCGGTGACCGGGCTCTTTTGCCACCGTCGCTTCGCAGGAATTGCTTCCCGCAAGACTTGACGCCAGCGTCGGGGCGGCAGGACCACACGGCTTTACCGTCCACCTTAGGCATCGCCCGTCTTGCGAAGCCAAAGCGTCCATCGCATCTCGCCCAACGTTCGTGACGATGGCCAACGCCCCTCTCTAGGGCGAGACGGGCAAAGTCCTAGAGGTGATTTGCCTGACGAGTTAAGCGAAATATTTTTGATAAGGGGACTGGACGACCCAAATCAGCATGATTCCGTTCAGCAAATTAGATTTTACGCGCATGGGATTTTGCAGGCTCTCGGCCGGTGCGCCGAACGGAATCTCTCATTAACCACCAGGCCAAAAGCGCAACTTGCGGATGCGCAAGTTGGCGCTGATTGCGCATTTGTCGACGAATTGGCAACGACCCGGCGGTAAGGAGATATCCGGGGAAAGTTCAGGGGTGCAAAAAGATGATCCGCGCAAAATTTGTTGCTGCGTTGGCGTTCGCCATCGCTCTCGGCGTTGGTGGCGCTTCCGCCGCGGACCTCGCGCCCTGGCCCTACACCAAGGCGCCGGTCCTTGTCGAACCGGTTTACAACTGGGCGGGCCTTTATGTGGGAGGTCAGCTCGGCGGTTCGTGGACCAACGAAGTTTGGACCAACACCGCGAGGACCGCTCTATTCGGCGATCTTGGCCCAGGCCTGGGTTTCGGGCAACGGGGCGCCGGCGTTTTTGGCGGGGCCCAGCTCGGCTACAACTGGCAAGCCAGCAATTACGTGTTCGGCCTTGAAGGCACGGTCTCGGGGATGGACAACCACGGCAGCCTGCTCAACACCATATTTGGCCTTGCTCGGGATGATCAGTTCAGTTGGCGGACCAATTTGATGGCGACCGTCACACGGGGCGCCGGCGTTTTTGGCGGGGCCCAGCTCGGCTACAACTGGCAAGCCAGCAATTACGTGTTCGGCCTTGAAGGCACGGTCTCGGGGATGGACAACCACGGCAGCCTGCTCAACACCATATTTGGCCTTGCTCGGGATGATCAGTTCAGTTGGCGGACCAATTTGATGGCGACCGTCACGGCTCGCGCCGGCGTCGCGCTCAACAACAATTTGTTCTACCTCAAGGGCGGCTATGCCGGCGTAGACAGCCACCTGGCCGTTGTCGACGTCGTTCCGCCATTCGTCGGCTCTGGGTCCAGTACCAAATGGCACAACAGCTGGACGGTTGGCGCGGGCTGGGAATACGGACTTACCCAGAACTGGATTGTCGGCGTCGAATACGACTACGCGGCCTTCCAGGCCACGAGCTACCAGCTCGGCGGAGCGGCCGCTGGAGTGTACAGCTTTGACGCGAAGCCCCGCGACGTGCAGTCGGCCGTTGCCCGGTTGAGCTACAAATTCGGTAGCCCGATCGTCGCAAAATACTGATCGCCCCGAAAATGTAACGAGACAGGAAGATCTCGGCATCGGGGTTGGAACTAGCCCATGATCGAATATCCGCCATCCACGGGGATTGCCGTGCCGGTGACGAAGTCGGATGCGGGTGAGCTGAGGAATACGGCGATGCCGGCGAAGTCCGCGATCGCGCCCCAGCGCGCCGCCGGCGTGCGCGCCAGCACCCGCTCGTGCAGGCCGTCGATCTCCACCCGGGCGCGTTTGGTGAGATCGGTGTCGATCCATCCCGGCAGCACCGCATTGACCTGGATATTGTCGGCGGCCCAGGCGACCGCGCAGGAGCGCGTGAACTGCACGATGCCGCCTTTGCTCGCCGCATAGGCCGGCGCGAAACCCGCGCCGAAGATCGACATCATCGATCCGATATTGATGATCTTGCCGTGGCCCGCTTCCTTCATCGCCGGATGGACCGCCTGCGAACACAGGAACGCGCTGGTCAAATTGGTCTTCATCACGCTTTCCCATTCCTCGAGTGAGAGCGCGTGCGGGGGTTTGCGGATATTGATGCCGGCGTTGTTGACGAGAATATCGACCCGGCCGAGCTCACGCCTGACGCGTTCGACCATGACGGCGACGGCGGCCTTGTCGGTGACGTCTGCGACGACGGATACCGCCTTGGCGCCACGCTGCTGGAGCTCGGCGACTGCCGCGATCGATTTCGCTTCATTGCGTCCGACGACGGCAACCGCGGCGCCGGCTTCCGCCAGACCGCGCGCCATGCCAAGCCCGATGCCGCCGTTGCCGCCAGTGACGATCGCGACCTTGCCGCTGAGATCGAATGGTGATGTTTGCATGAGTGATTGTCCTTTCCTTTCGTCATGGCCGGGCTTGTCCCGGCCATCCACGTCTTTGTCGCGCTAAGGAAGCAAGACGTGGATGCCCGGGACAAGCCCGGGCATGACGAGTATCTACTATCGCTTGCTCTGCCAGATCAGGATCAACCCGAGCGCGGCCAGCGCCGCGCCGTAGCCGGCCCACTGCATTTGCCGGATCATGAAGCTCGATTGCGGCCAGTTGATCACGCCCAGGCCCTGGCCGATCCAGAGTAGGCCTATGGCCAGCGCGAGCAGGCCAACGATCAGCAGCACTCTGCGCATGGTATTCCTTCCGCCGCCCAGTGCTTTGTCCACGCCACCGGCCACAGACGGGCTTCGGAAAACCTGGTCTCGATGGCCACGATAGCTTTCGATCGAACACAAAACCAGTGACAAGGCCAACTGCCGAGCGTCCCGCAACGAAAGAGCTCCGGCCGATGC
>VAZV01000252.1:0-21673 GCA_005884765.1 Alphaproteobacteria bacterium | reverse complement strand
CAGCGAGGTGCTGATGGTCTGCACCCAAGGCTTGAAAGCGATGTCGTTACCGACGAGAGCGTTGGTGCCGTCGAACAGCTCGTTGATGTTCTTACGACCATAATAGGCGGCGCGATATTCGGTCTTCATGAACCAGCCAGGCGCCGTGATGCCGAAGATGTTCAGGTTGTTCTCGACACCGCCGCCAATGAAGGCGCCGTTGCGGTTAAACGAATTGGTGTGGACACCCATCGGAAAGCCGCTAAACGTGTCCAGCAGGGTCGTACCCGACCAGTGGGAACCGCTATAACCGCCATTCACATAGGAGAGGACGTTCGGGGCCACCAGATAGCCGACCCGCACACCCGCCGCCCAAGCGTCCTGCTCCTTAATCCTTCCGGTTAATTGGTTGAACGGATCCTGAATGGTGCCCCTCAGGCTGCCGAATTGGCCATCGCCGAAGATACCGACCACCCAGGACGGATTGACCTGCCAGTCATAGCCGGCACCGACGGTTCCGAACCATCCGTCGCCACCTTGGGTCTGATGGATGCTGAGGGGTGCGCCCGTCGCTGTGGTCCGGGTAAAGGTATCTGCATCCCAGAGGCCGCCGCCAACGCCGCCGAAGATGTAGAAGCCGGTCCAATTATAAATGGGCGCCATCGGCGCTGGAGCTTTGGTATAGGGCCGGGCTGCGAGGTCGGCCGCCGAGGCCGATCCGGTGAAAGCCGCTGTCGCGACGAGAGCAAGCAAAAGCTTCTTCATTTTCTATTCCTCAATAAGCGTTCGGATCGCGTGACAGGGCACGAGGGCACCGATTCCCCAATCCCATTGAGCGGACTATAGCCGGTCGCACCCAAAATGCTGTTGCCCGGCCAACACACCCCTCGGAAAACGGGGCAGTGAGGATTTTCGGCCACACGGGTCAAAACGCCCGAAAACCGGCTCAAATCGCGGCTTGAACGGCCAGAAAGGCCAATGTTTGGAGGACAACCTTGGCGGCTAACCGGGTGGACGCCACAGCCTAGACGACCAGCAGGCCCATCATCAATGGACGGCGCTTGATCTCAGCCGGTGCGGCGGTGCGGCTTGGCCGATATTTCGGCAACAGCGCGCAGCAGGACTCTCCTCGTCTTTGCGAGCGCAGCGAAGCAATCCATCTTTCTTTGCTGGGCGACATGGATTGCTTCGCTGCGCTCGCAATGACGGCTCGGGTTGGGCTCGCAATGACGGGCTCAGGTTGGGCTCGAATGACGGCTCAGGGTGGGCTTGCAATGATGGCTAAGGTTGGCTTGACGATAAGAGCTTACGAGCGCGGACATCCTCACGGGGATAAGGCCGCCGACGCGGCGTAGGACTCTCCTCGTCTTTGCGAGCGCAGCGAAGCAATCCATCTTTCTTTGCTGGGCGACATGGATTGCTTCGCTGCGCTCGCAATGACGGCTAAGATTGGGCTCGCAATGACGGGAAGGGTTGGCAATGAGGGATGAACAGAGCCTTAGATGAAACAACCGTGCGTCTACATAGTGGCGAGCAAGCGTCGCGGTACGCTCTACACTGGCGTCACAGCCAACCTGCCACGGCGTGCCTTCGAGCACCGCGAAGGGCTGGTAAAGGGGTTCTCCACGAAATACGGCTGCAAGATTCTCGTCTGGTATGAACTGGCGAAAGCATGATTGAGGCGATCACGCGGGAAAAGCAGCTCAAGGCCGGCAACCGTGCCAAAAAATTAGCGTTGATTGAAGGGCTGAATCCCGGTTGGAAGGATCTTTATGAGACGTTGGCGTGAAGTCGCCGACCAGCTCCATCATTGCGAGCCAACGGGTCGCGCGAACGCGCGCCGGATGATAAACTCCGCGAACCAATCCATGCCCCTGAACCGTCTTTGCGAGCGTAGCGAGGCAATCCATCTTTCTTTGCTGGATGACATGGATTGCTTCGCTGCGCTCGCAATGACGGCTGAGGCTGCGCTCGCAATGACGGTTAGGGTTGCGCTCGCAATGACGGCTGAGGTTGGGCTCGCAATGACGGCGATGACGGTAAGCGCTTGCGTTCTGCGTTCGCTCACACGTCCAGCAGGTCCTCGCTGGCGAATTCGGCCTTGTCGGAGATGAAGGCGAATCGCGCTTCGGCCTTGGTGCCCATTAGCCGCTCCACCGAATCGGCGGTGCCCTCGCGGTCGTCGGCGAGCAGCACCACCCGCAGCAGCGCGCGCTTGGCCGGGTCCATGGTGGTTTCCTTGAGCTGCGCCGCCATCATTTCGCCGAGGCCCTTGAAGCGGCCGATGTCGACCTTGGCGTTGGCGTTGAATTCGCTCTTGAGCAGCGCATCCCGGTGGGCGTCGTCACGCGCATAGACCGTCTTGCTGCCATGGGTCAGCTTGTAGAGCGGCGGCACTGCCAGATAGAGATGGCCTTCATCGATCAGCCGCGGCATCTGCCGGTAAAAGAACGTGATCAGGAGCGAGGCGATATGGGCGCCGTCGACGTCGGCGTCGGTCATGATGATGATGCGCGAATAGCGTAAATCTTCTTCACGGTAGTGCGCGCCGGTGCCGCAGCCGATCGCCTGGGTCAGGTCGGCGAGCTGCGCGTTCGCTACCAGCTTGTCCTTGCCGGCCGAGGCGACATTGAGGATTTTTCCGCGAAGCGGAAGGATCGCCTGGGTCTCGCGATTGCGCGCAACCTTGGCGGTGCCGCCGGCGGAATCGCCCTCGACGATGAAGAGTTCTGAGCCCTCGGCGGCGGTGCGGGTGCAGTCGGTGAGCTTGCCGGGCAGGCGCGCCTTTTTTGTCGCCGTTTTTCGCGCGATCTCCTTCTCGGCGCGGCGGCGCAGCCGTTCCTCGGCGCGTTCGACCACGAAGTCGAGCAGCCGGTTGGCCTGCACCGGGTTGCCCGACAGCCAATGATCAAAGGGGTCTTTGATCGCCTGTTCGACGATGCGCTGGGCTTCGGCCGTAGCAAGCCGGTCCTTGGTCTGGCCCTGGAATTCCGGCTCACGCACGAACACGGAGAGCATCACGGCAGCGCCGACCATCACGTCTTCCGAGGTGACGGCAGCGGCGCGCTTGCTTTGCCCGATGCGTTCGGCGTGATCCTTTAGTCCCCGCAGCATGGCGCTGCGCATGCCGGATTCATGGGTGCCGCCGTCCTGCGTCGGCACCGTGTTGCAGTAGGACGACAGAAAGCCGTCGGCGTCCGCGGTCCAGGCCACCGCCCATTCGCAGGCGCCATGGGCACCGACCCGTCCTGATTTGCCGGAGAAGATGTCAGGGTGCACGAGCGTGTCGTTATGGATCGCCGCGCCCAGGAAATCCTTCAACCCGCCCGGAAAGTGGAAGCTGTCTTCGGCCGGAACGTCTTCGACGCCCTTCAAGAGCTCCGGCGCGCAACGCCAGCGGATCTCGACACCGCCGAAAAGATAGGCCTTGGAGCGCGCCATCTTGAACAGGCGCTGCGGCTTGAAGGTCGCCTTGGCGCCGAAGATGTCGGTATCAGGCTTGAAGCGGATGCGCGTGCCGCGGCGATTGTTGATCTTGCCGAGGTCTTCGAGCTTGCCCTTGGGATGGCCGCGCTCGAAGGTCATGCGATAGAGCTGTTGGCTGCGCGCAACTTCGACCTCGAGCCGCGACGATAGCGCGTTCACCACGGAGACGCCGACGCCATGCAGGCCGCCCGAGGTCTCGTAGACCTTGGAATCGAATTTGCCGCCGGAATGCAGCGTGCACATGATGACTTCAAGCGCCGACTTCTTCGGGAATTTCGGATGGGGATCGACGGGGATGCCACGGCCGTTATCGGTGACGGTCAAAAATCCATCGGCGGTCAATTCCACTTCGATGAAGGTGGCGTGGCCGGCCAGCGCCTCGTCCATGGAGTTGTCGATGACTTCCGCGAACAGGTGGTGCAGCGCCTTCTCGTCGGTGCCGCCGATATACATGCCCGGCCGCCGCCGCACCGGCTCCAGGCCCTCGAGCACCTCGATGTCGCGGGCGGTGTAGCCCGCTTCGGCGCCGGAAGCGCGCGAGGCGACCTTGAGCCCCGCGCGCCCTTTCGGTTCGCCGGCGCCGAACAGATCGTTGGTTGCCTTGTTTTTTGCAAGGGCTTTCAATGATTTAGCCATAGGTTTTCAAGTTTTGGATTTTCATGTGTTTGCGCGCCGGGAACCGCAGCGAATCGATTGCTCTGACTATGCCATGGTTGGGCTTAAAAAGTGACCGCGGATGCTCAAGCGTAAGCGGTCCTGAACACGATCAGGGTGAACAGCGCCATCGCCGCAACCACGATCAGCGACCCCCCGATCGGTATCGCCACGAGCGCTTCGCCTTTTAGAATGACGACAGCGACGCCAACGGGAAACGCAATCGCGCCGATCATGTGTAGCCAACCCTGCACCTTGGCAAGGGTGCTGCTTCCGGCGGCGGGAATGAGCCGGTAGTAAAGCCCAACCAGGAATAACAGCACGCCACCGATCAAGTTGAGATGCGCGTGCGCAGGGGCGAGCGCAAAGTCCTGCTTGATGCCCATGACGATGCCGGCCAGCATGCCGGCGAGCAGAATCACCGCGCTCACGCACATCATCAACGATCCGATCATCAGAACTTCCTCCGCGTTAGGGGATGGGTAGCCGGGGGGAGAAGGCAGGCTCACGCCCTGTATCTGCCATTGTGACTTGAAGTCATGCAACGGGCTGGCTTACCTGTTTTCGGCATCGAATCCTCGAAAAGGTTCAAACCCAAAGAAGCGGGGCGGGAAAGCGTCGGAAATGGAAGATTTTGCGCACGCCCTGGCCAACTTCGTGCGCGATCATCAGGCCTGGGCCGCACCGATCGTTCTGGTGCTGGCGTTCGGCGAATCGCTTGCGTTTATCTCGCTGCTGATCCCGGCGTGGGGCGCGCTGGTCGCGATCGGCGCGCTGATCGGCGCCAGCGGCATCTCGTTCTGGCCGGTCTGGATCGCCGGCGGCATCGGGGCTGCGCTCGGCGACTGGCTCTCCTACTGGTTCGGCTACAAATTCAAGGAGCAGGTCGCGCAAATGTGGCCGCTGTCGCGCTATCCCGAACTGTTGCCGCGCGGCGAGGCTTTTGTGCAGAAGTGGGGTGTGCCGAGCATTTACATCGGCCGCTTCTTTGGGCCGTTGCGGGCCTCGGTGCCGCTCGCCGCCGGAATATTCGAGATGCCCTATTGGAGCTTCCAGATCGCCAATTGGGTATCTGCGCTGATCTGGGCGGCGGCGCTTCTCTTGTTCGGCGACGTCATTGCGCAGATCATGGAATGGCTGTGGCGGGTGATCTAGCTGCCAGCCCGTGTTCGCAACCCATGGCTATCCCGCTCGCTGGAAATCCGACGATCTGAGCGCTTCTTCTTGACGCCACGCGCGCGCGGCCTTATAGCCGCGCCCATGATCAACGCCGCGACCATCCTGATTGCTCGCCGCCGCCGCACCTCAGCGGTATGGGCGGTCGTCTGCGTTTAAGAATATCGCCTCTGCCGCTGGATCCGGTCCGCGGCATTTCCCTTTAAAAACTGCGCGATCTGATCCGGCGGCTCCTACGTCAAAGCAGGAGTTGAAGATGTATACGCCACCTCAGTTCAAGCCCGATCGCGCCGCAAGCCTTGCGTTTGCGCAAGCGCGCGGATTCGCCACGGTTTGCGCATTCGACGGCACCAAGCCCATCGCCTCGCTGGTGCCATTTTATCTCGACTATGCCGACGACGGCACGGCGCAGGCGATGTTTCATGTCGCGCGTCACAATCCGCTGGTAAGGCTGGCGGGCGGGACATCGTCCTGGCTGCTGGCTGTCAGCGGTGCCGATGCCTATGTATCCCCTGATTGGTACGTCTCGCCGGACCAGGTGCCGACCTGGCTCTACCAGGCGGTCCACCTGACAGGGATGGTGCGGAGACTGTCCGATGACGAACTTTCGGTGCAGATCGAGACACTCAGCGCGAAGTTCGAAAACCGGCTGGCGCCGAAGCCGCCCTGGAGGTCATCGAAAATGACGGCCGGGCGACTGGAGGCGATGAAGAAAGCAATCGTGGGTCTTGTCATGACAGTTGAGGACGTCGAAGGCAGCTTCAAGCTCAACCAGCACAAATCCGACGCAGATCATGCCGCGATTGCCTCGGCGCTGACGCAGCGGCACGACGAAGCCGCACAGTTGATCGGAACGCAGATGATCGCGCTACGGCCGCAGTTGGATTACAACCCACCAATGCGTGTCAGTATACCCGCGGATGGAAGGAACGCGCCATGACCCTCTCCGAGACACAGCGGCCCAAGGGCCAAGCCTCGACGGCCGCCGCCTCGGGCAGGCCCGCCGTATTCGTTGATGGCGCGGCTGGAACGACCGGGCTCGGCATTGGCGAGCGCCTTGCCCTGCAGAACGACGTCACCGTGAAAAGCATTGCTGAGGAACGGCGCAAGGATGCAGGAGCCAAGCGCGCGCTGATGGAGGAAGTGGATCTTGTCATCCTCTGCCTGCCGGATGATGCCGCCAAAGAGACCGTCGCGCTGATTGACAGCATGGGGGCTGCCGCACCGAAAATCCTGGATGCATCCACGGCCTTTCGGGTCGCCAGCGACTGGACCTACGGCTTTCCGGAACTCGCGCCTGATCAGGCGGACAAGATACGGGTGGCGCGAAAAGTCTCAAACCCAGGCTGCTATCCGACGGGCGCGGTGGCGCTGCTCCGGCCGCTTGTCGATGCCGGTCTTGTTCCTGCGGACTATCCCGTCACCATCAATGCGGTCAGCGGCTATTCGGGCGGCGGCAAGTCCATGATTGCAAGATTCGAGGACGCCACACCGCCGGCCTTCGAACTATACGGCCTCGGCTTCGAGCACAAGCACGTGCCGGAGACGCAAGCTTACGCAAATCTCGCGCGTCGGCCGATCTTTGTGCCGTCGGTCGGCAACTATCGGCAAGGCATGCTGGTGTCAGTGCCGTTGCACCTCGATACGCTTCCGGGCAAGCCTGATGGGGCTGACCTCCACGCCGCGCTGGCGAAGCGCTACGCTGGGAGCGCCTACGTCTCGGTCATGCCGCTCGATAGTGCCGCGGCAAAGGGTGGAAAGATCGAGCCTGAGGCGCTCAACGAGACCAACCGGCTTGAGCTCTACGTCTTTGCGAGCGGCAAATATCCGCAAGCCCTGCTGGTCGCGCGTCTTGATAATCTCGGTAAAGGCGCCTCGGGCGCTGCCGTTCAAAACATGCGGCTGATGCTGGGCTTTGCCGATTGAGGAGCTCTTAAACCACTTTGAAGATCGCCAGCGCCAGCACCGCCTGCGCCAGGAAGCCGACGGTGAAGGCGAGCGTCCGGAACACCGGCAGGCCCATTGTGTAGACGATCAGGTGGGCGAGGCGGGACCAGAAATAGACCGCGCAGGCGAGCACGGTCCATTGGGTGGAATAGTCGGCCGCATTCAGGATCAAGACCAGCGGCGCGAAGATCACGAGGTTCTCGACCGCGTTGTCGTGGGCGAACATCAACCGTGTGGCCCATTCCGCATGCGGCTTGGCGTTGCGCGACGGATTGTCCATCGCGCCCGAGAGGCCGCGAACCTGGCAACGATTGATGATGTAGGGGATCCATAACAGGCCGGTGAGAATCACCGTCAACGTCAGCCAGAACAATTCGCGCGTCATTGGTTTCCCCTCGATTGATTTCCGGTCTTGTCGCTCGAGACCGCTTATACCCAAGCGCGCAGCATTGCGCTACGCACGGACCTTGACATAGCTGCCGGGCGCGTCCTCGATCGGCGGCGTCGTCGCGCTGCCGACCGCGCGGGCCGGCACTTGCTCGGCGTCGATGCTCTCGAGCCACGCGCGCCAATCCGGCCACCACGAACCCTTGTGTTCCTGGGCCCCCTTGATCCAGTCAGCCAGCGAAACGTCCTTGATGTTGTCGTTGGTCCAGAATTGGTACTTGCCTCCCTCTGGCGGGTTGACGACGCCGGCGATATGGCCGGACCCGGACAGCACGAATTTGACCGGGCCGCCGAAGAATTGCGATCCGTAGAGCACGGAGTCCGCTGGCGCGATGTGATCCTCGCGCGTCGCCAGATTATAGACCGGCACTTTCACCTTCGACAGGTCGAGCAGCGTGTTGTCGAGCACCATGCTGCCGGTGGAAAGCCGGTTTTCCAGGTAGCAGTTGCGCAAGTAGTAGGAATGGTTCGCCGCAGGCATCCTTGTTGCGTCCGAATTCCAGTGCAACAGGTCGAACGCGGAGGGCGGCTGGCCCTTCAGGTAGTTGCTGACGACATAGGACCAGATCAAATCATTCGAGCGCAGCATGTTGAAGGCCATCGCCATCCTGCCGCCTTCGAGCACGCCGGTAGCCTGCATGTCGCGCTCGAGCGCCGAGATCTGGTCCTCGTCGACGAACACCAGGAGGTCGCCGGCGTGGGTGAAATCGACCTGGGCCGCAAACAGTGTCGCCGAAGTCACGCGCACCCGGCGCTTTTCAGCGAGCCAGGCCAGCGTCGTCGCAAGCAGCGTGCCCCCGACGCAATAGCCGGCGGTGTGGACCTTCATCTCGCCGGTGACTTTTTCGATGACATCCATCGCCGTCAGCGGACCTTCCTTCATGTAATCTTCGAAGGTCTTCTTGCCGAGCTCCCGGTCCGGGTTGACCCAGGAGATCACGAATACCGTGATGCCCTGATCGACGCACCATTTGATGAAGGATTTCTCCGGCCTGAGGTCGAGGATGTAGTACTTGTTGATCCAGGGCGGCACGATCAAAAGCGGCGTGCGCAGCACGTTCTCGGTCGTCGGCTCATACTGGATCAGCTGCATCAAATCGTTCTGGTAGATCACCTTGCCTGGCGTGGTAGCCATGTTGACGCCGACCACAAGGTTGGCGGGATCGGACTGGCGGATGCGCAGCGTGCCGTGTCCGGCCTCGATGTCCTCCGCCAGCATCGTCATGCCGCGCACCAGATTGTTGCCGTTCGACGACAGCGTCTCGCGCAGCACTTCCGGATTGGTGAAGACGAAATTGGATGGCGCGATCGCGTTGGTGATCTGCTGGACGTAGAACTCGGCCTTCTTGCGCGTGTGCGGATCGACGCCCTCGGCGTCACGCACCAGATCCTGCGCCCATCGCGTCGTCAACAAATAGAGCTGCATCACGAAATCGAAGAACTGGTTCGATTTCCACTCGGGGTCCTTGAAACGCCTGTCGCGCGGCGAGGGCTCGATTGCCGGCCGCACGTCCTCGCCGGCGAGCCGGCGCACGGATGAACCCCACAGGTCCAGATAATCCTTGGCGATCCTGGTCTGCATATCCGACGCGCGCACGTTGTCGGTTAACCAGTATTCCGCGACCGCGCTGAATGTCTTGATTACCTCGGCGATTTCGCTGGGCGGCTTGTCCTGGAGTTCACCCTTCTCAAGCGGCTTTAGATAGGCCGCAAGCGCGCGGCCGCTGTTTTCCATGGCCTTCGCGATGTTCATCGCAAAGGCTTCCGGGTCGAACTTGTTGGCATCCCTGGTCTCGACCGAAACGTCACTCATGTGACCGACACTAACGCTTCATTTCGG
This sequence comes from Alphaproteobacteria bacterium, assembly GCA_005884765.1. Classification (GTDB taxonomy): domain Bacteria; phylum Pseudomonadota; class Alphaproteobacteria; order Rhizobiales; family Xanthobacteraceae; genus Bradyrhizobium. The sequence continues at coordinate 12,144 of VAZV01000252.1, read as the reverse complement.
GTTCGTCACCGCACCGTCGAGGACAGCAGATTTGACGTTAACCTTAAGTCCCCGACGTGCTGCACTGCGACAAAACATCTTGGTTCTGACATATTGAGGTCCCAACGGTGCGATTTGCTCTTCAGCCTTTAATCGTTTCGGACGACAATGGTTTGGGCCGGAGCCGGTCGCCTGCCAAATAAAGGCGGGGATACGCGGGGCCAGCGAAGCGGGGACGTTCGCGAGATGTCGGCAGGCCGGCAAAACAGGGTGGTTGCATGGGGTGTGCTGCTGATGATGGCACTTGCCCTCGGCGGCTGCTCGAGCACGATCGCCGATTTACCGGTGGTCGGCACGCCGGCGGACGCGCCGGCGCGGCCCAAGGAGGCCGGTGCTTACCTCCCGGTGCATGATTTGCCGCCGGATCGCGACGAAGCGGTGATACCGCCGAAGGAGCGGGCCAAGATCGAGTCCGAGCTGATTGCGGCGCGGGACCACCAGGCCTCCACCGTCAATGCCCAAAACGGCGCGGCGAAGTGACTTGAAGCTGGCGCAGGCCCGCGTCCGTGCTAAAAGAAACCAATTCAACAGCACATCAGGGCGAGGATTAGAGTTTTTGCGCCTGACTTCGCCCTAAGTCCCTGACTTGGTGCGATTTCCGGACCAAACCGAATTTCGTCTCGCTCGCCCTGACGTGGGGCGATTCTGCTTCTCGCCGGTTGCCGGAGCCAAGGACCCATGGAAGAATTTTACCGCATCCGCCGTCTGCCGCCTTACGTTTTCGAGCAGGTCAATCGGGCCAAGGCGGCCGCGCGGAACGCCGGCGCCGACATTATCGATCTCGGCATGGGCAATCCCGACCTGTCGACGCCGGCCCATGTTATCGAGAAACTGAAGGAGACGCTGGGCAAGCCGCGGACCGACCGCTACTCGGCCTCGCGCGGAATTCCCGGCCTGCGTAAAGCGCAAGCGGCTTATTACGCGCGGCGTTTCGGCGTGAAGCTCAATCCCGAGACCCAGGTCGTTGCGACGCTGGGCTCCAAGGAGGGGTTTGCCAATGTGGCGCAGGCGATCACCGCGCCCGGCGATGTCGTGCTGTGTCCGAACCCGAGCTATCCGATCCACGCGTTCGGGTTCCTGATGGCGGGCGGCGTGATCCGCTCGGTGCCGTCGGAGCCGACGCCACAATTCTTCGAGGCGGTCGAGCGCGCCATCATTCATTCGATCCCGAAACCGCTCGCGCTCGTGGTCTGTTATCCCTCCAATCCGACCGCCTATGTCGCGGACCTCGATTTCTACAAGGATCTGGTGGCGTTCGCGAAGAAGCACGAGATCTTCATCCTGTCGGATCTCGCTTATGCCGAGGTATATTTCAACGACAAGAATCCGCCGCCCTCGGTGTTGCAGGTTCCAGGCGCGATCGATGTGACCGTCGAATTCACCTCGATGTCGAAGACGTTCTCGATGGCCGGCTGGCGTATCGGATTTGCCGTCGGCAATGAGCGCATCATCGCCGCGCTGGCGCGGGTAAAGTCCTATCTCGACTACGGCGCGTTCACGCCGGTCCAGGTGGCTGCGACTGCCGCGCTGAACGGTCCCGAGGATTGCATCCGCGAGATGCGCGACACCTATCGCAAGCGGCGCGATGCGCTGGTGGAATCGTTCGGACGCGCGGGCTGGGAAATCCCGCCGCCGGAGGCTTCGATGTTCGCATGGGCGCCGTTGCCCAAGGCGTTCCGCGAGGTCGGCAGCATGCAATTCGCAACCTTGATGGTCGAGAAATCCGGCGTCGTGGTTTCACCCGGCGTTGCCTTTGGCGAGCATGGCGAGGGCTTTGTCCGGATCGCCATGGTGGAAAACGAGCAGCGTATCCGCCAGGCTGCCCGCGGCGTCCGCCGCTTCCTTGAAAGCGGCCTTGAAACGTTGCACAACGTGGTTCCTCTCGCCAATCGGCGTTAGGCATGATCCCGAAATGCAGGTCCTCGGGCTTGACCCGAGGATGGGGAAGGTTTTCGGATCAAATCATGCCCCAAAAACCCCCTCCCGGGACGTACGTTTCGCCATGGTCGCACCCCTGAAAGTGGGTATTGCGGGGCTCGGCACTGTTGGCGCCGAAGTCGTCCGCCTCATCGAAGAGCAGGGCCGCGCCTTGTCTGCCCGCATTGGACGCGGCGTGCGCGTGGTGGCGGTCACCGCGCGCTCAAAGGCGAAGAAGCGCGGCGTCAGTCTCGACGGCATCGCCTGGGCAAAAAACCCGCAGGAACTCGCAAGCGATCCCACCATCGATTGCCTGGTCGAACTGATCGGCGGCTCCGGCGACCCGGCGCTATCGGCGATCGAGACGGCGTTGAAGTCGGGCAAATCAGTTGTCACGGCGAATAAGGCGCTGATCGCCAAACATGGGTTGCGGCTGGCGCTGGCTGCCGAGAAACATGGCGCTGCGCTGAATTTCGAGGCGGCCGTCGGAGCCGCGATCCCCGTCATCAAGACGCTGCGGGAGGGTCTTTCCGGAACCAGCATCAATCGCGTTTACGGCATCCTCAACGGCACCTGCAACTACATCCTGACGCGGATGGAACAGGAGGGGCTATCATTCGCCGAATGCCTGAAGGACGCCCAGCGGCTCGGTTACGCCGAGGCCAATCCGTCATTCGATATCGACGGCCACGACACCGCGCAGAAGCTTGCGATCCTTGCCAGTCTGGCGTTCGGCACCAGGGTCGCGCAGAGCGCGGTCTATGTCGAAGGCATTTCGTCCATCGCGCCCGAAGATCTGCGCGCCGCGGCCGAACTCGGCTATCGGGTCAAGCTGCTCGGGGTGGCGGTGCGCACCGCCAAGGGCATCGAGCAGCGCGTGCATCCGACCATGGTGCCGAAGTCATCCTCGATCGCGCAGGTGATGGGGGTGACCAATGCGGTCACCATCGACGGCGAAGGCCTTTCGCCGATCACGCTGGTCGGTCCGGGCGCCGGTGGTGCTGCGACAGCGTCCGCCGTCGTGGCCGATATCGTCGATGTCGCCCGTGGTATCCGCGCCAAACCGTTTGGGCGCCCGGTCGAGCGCTTGCGCGCGACCACGAAAGCGCCGATGGAGCGCCACGAGGGCGGCTATTATATCCGCCTGATGGCGCGCGACCTTGCCGGCACCGCCGCGACTATCGCCACCCGGCTTGCGCAGCAGAAGATTTCCATCGAATCGATCGTGCAGCGCCATGGTAATGGCTTGGATGCAGCGGGAACCCCGAACAAGGCTTCGCCGGTGCCGGTGATTCTAATTACCTATGCCACCAGCGAGGACGCGGTGTACCGCGCGCTTGAGGCAGTGCAGCGCGACAAGGTGATCAGCGGCCGGCCGCAAGTTATACGGATTGAGAAAAATTAGCACATGATTAGAACCGATCGTGCGTTGAATGATTGATTGCGGGCAGAAAGGCCTGCCGTAAAGTCTTAACGTGAAATCTTAAGGAGTGCGCCGATGACGACCCATATTTCCGTTCCGCCGCAGCTATTGTTGGAGCGCATTCTGACGCTGGAGATCGTGCGGGTGACGGAACGTGCGGCGGTGTCGGCCGCGCGGCTGCGCGGCCATGGCAACGAGAAGGCGGCCGACCAGGCCGCCGTTGACGCGATGCGGCGTGAACTCAACAAATTGCCGATAGAGGGCACGGTGGTGATCGGCGAGGGCGAACGCGACGAAGCGCCGATGCTGTTCATCGGCGAGAAGGTCGGCATCAATGCCGGCCCGCAAGTCGATATCGCCGTCGATCCGCTCGAGGGCACCACGCTGTGCGCCAAGGCCATGCCGGGCGCGATCGCGACCATGGCGATGGCCGATAGCGGCACGCTGTTGCACGCGCCGGACGTTTACATGCAGAAGATTGCAATCGGGCCCGGTTACAAGAAGGGCGTGATCGAACTTGATGCTTCGCCGGCCGACAATGTGCGCCGCCTCGCCAAGGCCAAGGGCGTCGACACTTCGGCGATCACGGTGTTGGTGCTCGATCGGCCGCGCCATGCCGAGATTATTGCCGGCGTGCGATCGACCGGCGCTGCGGTTCGTCTCATCACCGATGGCGACGTCGCCGGCGTGATCCATTGCGCCGATCCCGACAACACCGGCGTCGACATGTATATCGGCACCGGCGGTGCGCCCGAAGGCGTGCTGGCGGCGGTGGCGCTGCGCTGTATCGGTGGCCAGATGCAATGCCGGCTCATTCTCGATACCGATGAGAAGCGCGCACGCGCGCACAAGATGGGCGTCACCGATCCCAAGATGGTTTACGGCATCGAGGACATGGCGAGAGGCGACTGCCTATTCGCCGCGACCGGCGTCACCACGGGCTCGCTATTGTCGGGCGTGAAATTCCGCAAGGATGTCATCGAGACCGAGACCGTGGTGATGCGCTCGGTCACCGGCACGGTGCGTTACATCAAGGGTGAGCACCGCCAGCTCGAGAAATTCCATCTCGATTGAGCGAGCACGGGAAGATACTCTCTCCATCGTTATTCCGTGGCGTGCCATGGCGCGAACCCGGAATCCATAACCACAATCGGAGTATGGATTCCGGGTTCGCGCCAAGCGCCGGAACGAAATAGGAATTAGTGCGAATAATAATAATAAAGAGGAACTGAGCATGTCTGATATTTCGGCGGTGAAAGCCCTGGTGTTCGATGTGTTCGGCACCGTGGTCGACTGGCGCACGAGCCTGATCGCGGATTTCAGCAAATGGTCGGAAGAGCGCGGCATCAAGGCCGACTGGACCGCGCTGGTTGATGGCTGGCGCGCGGTCTATGCCGCGTCGATGGATGAGGTCAGAAAGCATCCCGAGCGCGGTTACGTGATCTTGGACCAGCTTCATCGACAGTCGCTGGAAAAACTGGTTGCGCAGCTCGGGATATCAGGCTTGACCGACGCCGACCTGCATTACCTGACGATGGGCTGGCACCGGCTCCATCCCTGGCCGGACAGCGTCGCCGGCCTGACGCGGCTGAAGAAAAAATACATCATCTCGCCGCTGTCGAACGGCAATGTCGCGCTTCTAACCAACATGGCGAAGTTCGCAGGGCTTCCCTGGGACCTGATCATGTCGGCTGAACTTTTCCAACACTACAAGCCCGACCCGGAAACCTACCTCGGTGCGGCAAAACTTTTGTGCCTGCCGCCGGAGCAGGTGATGATGGTGGCAGCGCATAATCATGACCTGAAAGCCGCGCAAAAGCTCGGATTGAAGACCGCCTTCGTTGCACGGCCGGCAGAATACGGTCCGTTGCAGAAATACGATTTCGAGGCCAAGGGCGATTGGAATATCGTCGCCAAGGATTTTGGCGGGATAGCCGACAAAATGGGGTGCTAATTTCGCCGATTATCGTAGCGAGCGTAGCCCGGATGAGCGAAGCGACATCCGGGGCTGACGGCTGAACATACCCCCCCGCTACATGACGACAATTCGAAGACCCAAGGCATCGGTGGTTAGCTGCAAAAGGGAAGTAGGCTCACATTGTGAAACGCCCGACTCGCCGCTATCTCTCGAAAGCATCATGACGCTTCCCGCATCCGCGTTACCAATTGAGGCGCTGCCAGCGTTTCTCGGCGTCGCGCAGTCGGCGACCGGCAAGCTGTGGCGTGACCGGCTCGATGCCCGCGGTGCGGCGAGGGCGCTAGCGATCGCGCAGCGCTACCAACTGCCAGAAATGCTGGCGCGGGTACTGGCCGGGCGCGATGTCGAGATCGATGCGGTCGAGGATTTTCTCGATCCGACCATCCGCAAGTTAATGCCTGATCCCTTCACCGTGACGCAAATGGAAGCTGCGGCCAAACGCATCGCGGACGCGGCCATTCGGGCCGAGCAGGTCGCGATCTTCGGCGACTATGACGTCGACGGCGCCACCTCGGCGGCGCTGCTCGCCTGGCACCTGCGCCACTGCGGGCTCGATCCGCTGATTCACATTCCCGACCGCATCTTCGAAGGCTATGGCCCCAATATCGAAGCCATCAGCATGCTCGCGGGTAAGGGCGCCACGCTGCTGGTGGCGGTCGATTGCGGCACCACCAGCATCGAGCCGTTGGTGGAAGCGCGGCGGCTCGGAATGTCGGTCGTCGTCATCGATCACCATCAATGCGGCGACGTGTTGCCGATCGTCGATGCGCTGGTCAATCCGAACCGGCCTGACGATCTCTCCGGCCTCGGCCATCTCGCCGCGGTCGGGCTGACGCTGATCACGCTGGTCGCGGTCAATCGGGAATTGCGGACGCGCGGATTCTGGACCAGCGAAATGCCGGAGCCGGATCTTCTGGGCATGCTGCATCACGTGGCGCTCGGCACCGTCGCCGACGTTGCTCCCTTGATCGGGCTGAATAGAGCTCTCGTCGCAAAAGGCCTGATCGCGATGCGCCGGCGCGATCATGTCGGCCACACTGCGTTGATGGATGTGTCGCGGCTGAATGGCCCGCCGGAGGCCTGGCATCTCGGATTTATGCTGGGGCCGCGCATCAATGCCGGTGGCCGCATCGGGCGCGCCGACCTTGGAGTGCGGCTACTGCTGCAAGGCGACGTGTCGGAGGCCGCGCGCATTGCCGCCGAGCTCGACCGGCTCAACAGCGAACGCCGCGTCATCGAGCAGGCCGCTGAAGCCCAGGCCGAGGCCGAAGCGCTGGCCTCGCTCGGGCTTGAAGACAAGGGCGCAGTCATTGTGACGGCGTCGGAAGGCTGGCATCCCGGCGTGGTCGGCCTGGTCGCGTCGCGCCTGAAGGACAAATTCTCGCGCCCGGCGTTTGCAATCGCGCTGGAGCCGGGCGGCATCGGCACCGGCTCGGGCCGTTCGATCGGCGGCGTCGATCTCGGCAAGGCGGTACGTCAGGCCGTTCACGATGGTCTGCTCGTGAAGGGCGGTGGTCATGCCATGGCCGCGGGCGTGACGCTGCGCAAGGAGCGGCTCGCCGAATTCCGCGCCTACATGGAAAGCGCGCTCGCCCATGATGTGGCAGCCTCGCGCCACGCCAACGAGCTCTTCATCGATGGTGCCGTGAGCGCGCGTGCGGTGACGCCCGAACTGGCAGCGACCCTCAATCGCGCAGGGCCGTTCGGCAGCGGCAATCCGGAGCCAGTGGTGGCGCTGCCGTCGCATCAACTTGTGTATGCCGACGAGGTCGGCCAGGCGCATTTGCGGTTGCGCTTCAAATCCGGCGACGGCTCGATCGTCAACGCCATCGCCTTCCGCTCGATCGGACAGAAACTCGGCAACGCACTGGTGGCCCATCGCGGCCAGCCATTGCACGTGGCGGGATCGCTCAGCGTTGACCGTTACCAAGGCAGCGAACGCGTGCAGTTGCGCGTGCTCGACGTTGCGGTGCCGGATCCGGGCCCCGCGGTGATCCGCTAACTGCCTTGCCGCAGCCGCGCCAGCACTTTCAGCCCGCCATAGCCGTCGGCGGGCTCCAGTCCCATCTTCACCTGATAATCCCGGATCGCCTTCATGGTGTCGTTGCCGACGCGGCCGTCGGTGCCCCCGGTATCGAAGCCGGCTTTGGTCAGGCGGAGTTGCATTTCCTGCACCTCCGCAAGCGTCAGCGCGCGCTCGGAGCCGGGGAAGGGCTGGATGAACGGCGGGGCGCCGAGGATGCGGTCGCCGAGATGGCAGATCGCAAGTGCATAGTTCATCGACGGGTTGTAGCTGCGCACGGCATAGAAGTTCGGACCTAGCAAAAATGCCGGCCCGTCCGGCACCGGTACCCACAATTGCGCGGAGGCGTTCGGCTGCGGGAACGGCTGGCCGTCGGCGCGGCTGACGCCGGCGCTCGACCATGCCGCATACGTTCGGTTGCCCCTGGCGCTGCCGCTCGCGCCGCTGACCTCGTAGCCCCAGTGCTCGCCGCGATGATACTTGCCGCGATTGACCAGGAATTTCGCGGTCGATCCCAGCGCGTCGTCGGGCTTGCCGAACGGCGACACCCTGCCATCGCCGTCGTAATCAAATCCGACATTGAGCCAGACTTCCGGCATCCATTGCGTATGTCCCATCGCACCCGCCCAGGAGCCGCGCATCTCCTCAGGGCTGCTCCAGCCGCGATCGACGATCCTCAGCGCATTGATCAGTTCGGATTCCCAATAGGCGCGGCGCCGCGGCGCGTTCCAGGCCAGCGCTGCGAGCGAGGGAAATACCGGGTGCATATGGTTCTGCTGCACCTGCGGATCGCCGTACGCGGATTCGACGCCCCACAGCGCGAGCAGCGTACCGCGCTCGACCCCAAAATCCTTTTCGATGCGCGCGAACAGCGGTTCGTTTTTCTGCAGCGCCTTCTTGCCGGCGATGATGCGCCAGTCCGAGACGCGACGATTGATGTATTGCCAGATCTGCTCGCTGAATTCGGGCTGCGCCACCATCTGCGGGAATACCGACATGTCGGGTTCGATGCGGCCCATCACCCGCGTCCAGGTCGCTTCCGAAATGCCCTTTGCGAGCGCATGCTTTCGAAAATTGGCGCGCCATTGATCGAAGCCCGGCGGCGCCGCAGCCAGCGCTATGAGCGGATCAGCAAAGAGGGCGCCGGCGCCAAGAGCGTACTGCAGGAGCATGCGCCGGCTCGGTGCCTTCGGGGAATCAAGCAGTTTCATAACCGCAGTCTAGCGCGCCCTGACAATCGCCGCAGTCGTTCCGGCCTGGAACTAGCCGTCGCGCCGCGATTGCGCAGCAATTTTGGCAAGCCAGCGCCGGACCGCGACTTCCGCATTTCGGCTCAGCCCCGCCGCGAGCCGCCGCTCGAGGGCCGTCACCCGGCGCCGGCAATCTTGCAGCAGGGTCGCGCCGCGGGGGGTCAGCGTCCACTGCAGCATGCGGCCGTGGACAGGATGAGGCGATTTCCGGATTGCGCCGTTGCGCTCGAGGTTGCGGATGATGACGCCGACCGTTTGCGGTGCAAGCAGGGCGACGCGGGCGACGTCCGCGCCCGAAAGGCCCGGATAGGCCTTGAGCATGGTGAGCACGGCAAATTGCGGCGGCGTGACGCCGAGGTCGGCAAGCGAGCGTTCCATCTGCAGGCGCGTGGCGGCCTGGGCCTGACGCAGGAGGTAGGCGAGGTGGCCTTTTTCGCCGCGCTTGCCTTCGCCGGGCGGTGGCGGGCGGACGGGAACTGTGACAGTTCCGGCAATTCCCGGATCCGCCCACGCGGTTTTGGGTGGCGGCTTTGCCGCTTGCCGCCATTTTGTAATTTTTCCCGCTGCCTTCCGCTTCATCGTTGTTCCCGTCTTGCATAGATATAAGGGCTCTTATAACTTACCAGCATACTGATAATCGCACGAGGTGGCGAACGTGTCTCCCGCCCGGGCAACAATCACCTCCACGAGGAGACCACCATGACATCAATGCTGGCAACTATCCCGTTCGTGCCGCCGTGGCCCCGGACGCGACCGGTTTGGCTTGCCATTTGCAGGTCTTGCCTGCGCTTTAACCATCGCAAAAGCGGTGCCCGTGACGATGGATGCGATCTCCGGTGCGGTGGCGCCGCTTTGCGCGACCGCCAGCGCCGAGGGATCGCCACTCGACACGGTCGAACCGATCGCCTCCTACGCCCTGCCAAATGTACCGGGCAAACGAGTGACGATTGTGCGCGTGTTCTACGGCGCCGGAGGTTTCACGCGGGCGCATCGGCATGCCGGCTCGGTGACGGCCTACATCACCAAGGGCGAAATCCGTTCCCAGCTGGCCGGCGGCCCGCTTGAGACCTTCAAGGTTGGTCAATCCTTCTTCGAACCGCCGGGCGCGACGCATCTGGTGTCGGCGAATGCCAGCAATACCGAACCGGCGGAATTGGTGGCCGTGTTCGTGGCCGACGAGGGCGCGCAGCTCACGACCTTTATCGAGTAGAATGGCGGGCGTGGCACCGCGACGTCCGTCGCGGAGGTCAATTCGCCTCGCTGCCTTCGCGCTGGTCGTGTTTGAGCACATCATCCGGCAGCTCACGGGCCACCGCGGGTGAAGTGGCGATTTCCGGTCCGATCTCGTGGCCGCGGCCACGGATCAGCCGCTCATAGGCCGAGATCAGCGTGACGTAGGGATTGACCCAGAGCCAGCCATCGCGCGTGAACACCTGTACGTCGAAATGCAGATGGCGGGTGGTGCCGTTAGGGTGGTCGAGATAGTTCGAGACCACGCCGATCTTCTCGCCTTCGGCAACTACGCGTCCGTTGAGGATTCCGTCAGCGTCCATCGCCGACGGATTCATGTGCATGTAGCGAAAGCGGATGTGCTCGTTTCGGGTATTGATCTGCAGTGCCGCCGCCTGCTGTTTTGGCGAGCGGATCACGACGGTATCGCGCACGGCAACGACGGCTTGCTGCTTGGGATCGCACTGGTCTTGACCCGGTTCTTGCCCTTCGCCGCGGGGCGGGCAGGGCCGTCGAATGTCCTCGCCCTGATGGCCAAACCCGGTGGGGCACTGCCCGACGCCAAAGCTGCGGGACTCGCAGAAATTATCGCGCCAGGGGTAGCCCGGATAGCCGCCAGAGGGTTGCTCGGATTTGTCGCGCCGCGCGAAGGATTGCGAGCGAACGAAGGCCGGGGCTTTTTCCAACGGAAATCGCACCTGCGAATAGGCATTGAAATCGGCGCGGCCGTTTTGCTTGCGATAGCCGCTGTTGGCGATGATGTCGCCGGTCGGCCGGTAGGTGAAATCAGGCGATCGTTCTGTCGGCCGCTCGGCGATCTCGGACGGAATGTCCTTGCGCGGCCGCGACGGTTGCCCGCCGGCGATGCGCAACGCCCTCAGGAAGCGCTCGGCGACCGGGTAGGCCTCGCGGCAGACGAGCCGCCGCGGCCGCGGCGCGGAGTCCAGGCATTGGATCGACACTACATAGGGCACCCCGAAGCGGCTGAAGGCATAGCGTACATAACCCTCACGGATGAACCGGCGCATGTCAGGGAATTGCGCCGCCAGCGTTTTGACCGGTTCGCCCTTGCCGCCGAGAGGATCGGAGATGTCGTAAATCAGCAGCGAGCCGGTGATCTGCACCTCGACCGGTTTTGCGAAGGTTCGCGACGGCATGCCGTCGCCGGCGCCGGGTTCAAGCGAAAAGATCGCGTCATAGCCAGCGGGACCTGCGTCAAACAGGTCCACCGCACGGAAGTCGGCCTGAGCGCGCGCCAGCAAATGGCTCGCCGGCGCGCCGTTTCGGCGGGCGTCGAGATAGGCCGCGGTGTCGAACGGCAGCAGCACCGGTATCGGGCTCTGTCCGATGCCGGTGAAGATCGTCGAGGTGACCGCGTTCAATTGCACCAAAGCAGGCATCGAACGCGGATCAGACGCGGGCAGCCGCCAGCGCCGTGCAAAGATGAAGTCGGGCGCGATCGAGCTTTGCGTGCTGAGCTCCGTTCTAAGCTGATCGAGCACGGCGCGCCATTCGACGTGGACGGCGGAAATCGAGGGGGTACGGAATTCATCGGCAGCAAAGGCTACGGTGCCGGCGGAGAGCTGAGAGAACGCCGCCAGCAAAAGCGAAACGAACCCGACAACCCCCCTCGCCAATGCGTTGCCCCCAACGAATCCCCGATCGGCAATGTAATCGCAAAACGGCAGGCCGCAACAGTGCGCGCGTGCCACAGTCGCAACGCTAGAGCGGGACGACCTTTCTTGGGAAAGTCATCCGGCGCTATGTTTTTGTTTGAGCATGACCTTTCGCGGAAAACCCGCACGCGCTCCGGAGCTGGATTTGGCCGCGGGGCGAGAGCGATGCCAGCCTAGTCCTTGGCGCGCTCGACGTAGGAGCCGTCTTCGGTCATGACCACGATTCGCGTGCCGGCGCTAATGTGCGGCGGCACGGCGGTGCGCACGCCATTCGAAAGCACGGCCGGCTTGTAGGACGACGAGGCGGTCTGACCCTTGGTCACCGGTTCGGTTTCGACCACTTCCAGCGTCGCGCGCTGCGGCAGCTGGATCGCCACCGGGTTGGCATCATGCATCGACAGCTTCACCGTCATGTTTTCTTGCAAATAAGGCGCGGAAGAGCCCACGATCTCCTTGGACACCTGGACCTGATCGTAGGTCTCGTTGTTCATGAAGTGGAAACCATCGGCGTCTTCGTAAAGATAATTGAAATTGCGCTCTTCGATGGTCGCCTTTTCGACCTGATCGGTGGTCTTGTAGCGTTCGGAGATCTTCACCCCGTCGCTGAT
>VAZV01000007.1 GCA_005884765.1 Alphaproteobacteria bacterium | reverse complement strand
AACAAATAGGCCCTCGCTCGCCGCAATCGCGCCGATCGCGTCATGGTCGGCGCTTTGGCCGAACAGATCGACCGGGATCACCGCCTTTGCCGTAAGGCCCTGTTGCCTTGCGGTCGCAATCCCGCGGCTCAGCGAGGCGGCGTCCATGTTGAAAGTCGCTTGCTCGACATCGACGAACACCGGCGTCGCTCCGGTGAGCGCTACCGCCTCCCCGGTCGCGCAGAAGGTAAAGGACGGACAGAGCACCGCATCGCCGGGGCCGACGCCCTTTGCCATCAGCACCATCAACAGCGCGTCAGTGCCGCTGGCACAGGTCACGACGTGCTTGGCGCCGCTGAACACCATCAGATCAGCCTCGAGCTGAGTCACTTCCGGGCCATTGATGAACTGGCAATGGCCGAGCACGCGGGAGATCGCCTCATCGATGGATTTTCCAAGCCGGCGCCGCTGTGCGGCGACGTCGATGAAGGGCACGGGTTCGATACGCAGATGCTGGTTCATGGAGCCTTGCAGAGATTGAGGAGTAGACATCGCTTTGAGGGCGCTAGACGACAACGCGGCGTGGCCCCTTGCGAGCAGCGGCGGCCGCGGCGGGCCTGGCGGGCACCTCCAGGCAGCGGGTCGCGATTTCGAGGCTGGCCACGCCCTCATCGCCGGTCACCGCCGGCACCCCGCCGCTGCGCACGGCGCCTACGAACGCGATCAGTTCGGCGCGCAGCGGCTCGTCATGGCCGACCGGCAGATGGCGCATCGAATAGCTGCCATCGGGCTTGAAGCCGAAACATTCGGTGACCTGACGCGTCAACAGGTCGCCCATTACGTATTTGCCGCGGGTAGCGACCGTGACGCTACGGGCCTTGAACGGCGTCAGCCAATTGGTGTTGATATGCGCGAGCACGCCGGAGGCGGTGCGGAATTGCAGCAGCGCGATGTCCTCGCGCTCGGCAACGGCGCAGGAGAGCTGCGGCTGCACCTCGACGATATCGGACTCGGTGAACCAGCGGATCAAGTCGATATCGTGAACGGCGAGATCGATCACCACGCCGACATTCGACATCCGCGGCGGAAACGGTCCGACCCGGGTGATGGCGATCGATAAAATATCCTCACCCGATATCGCCTGCTTGATGGCGGCGACCGCCGGGTTGAACCGCTCGACATGACCGACCATCAAGGTCACGCCGGCGCGTCGGGCGGCGGCAACGATCTCCTCGCCCTCTTCGACGGTGGAGGCGATCGGCTTTTCGACGAGGACATGAATATCGCGCGCGATGCAGGCAAGCGCGATCTCATGATGAAGATGCGTCGGCGCTGCCACCGTGATGGCATCGACGCCCTCGGCGATCAACTCATCGAGGCCAGCGAAGGTGCGGCAATTGACAAGTTCCATCGCCCGCGTGCGGTGTGCCGGCAAGGGATCGACAATCCCGACCAGGCTGATATCGGGTAGACCAGCGAACACCCGTGCGTGATTGCTGCCCATCACGCCTGCACCGACGACGCCGACGCGAAGCGCGCGTTTTAGCCCTGCCCCCATGGAACTCATTTCATCGACCCCAATAACCTGCCCAGCGCGGGCGTCCCGCTCGATCTCCTAGCACGTCGTCACACATGTGGCGAATGCCGAGAGACGTTCTCGGACACGATTTGATTCAAAAAATTACACCGGCTGCTTGCTCACGGGCCGTGGAATCTACGTTCGATATCGCCCCCGCTAATATTACTTGCGGCTTTTGCGGGATCGCTGCGGCCGTGGCCCCTTTGTTCTCGGTGTGGCCCTCGTGCCGCGCGGCTTCAGCGTCGTCGGTCTGTCGACGCCCGCTTTCGCGCGAAGGCCATCGACGAAGACGTCGAGCAGCCGCACGACGCTCCTCTGCCAACCGGGCTGGTCGTGCAAGTAGCACATGCCGACGAGCGCCCGCAGCAGGTCTGCCGGGCTGATGTCCGAACGTATCTCTCCGGCGCTGACGGCACGGTCGATGAGGACGCCGACGGCCTTTGCCAGGCGTTCGAACGTATGAGCGTAGAGCTCCGACGAGCCGTGCACGGCAAGCGACAGCGCCGCCGCCATGCCCTTCTTGGTCGCAACCAACTCGACATTGGAGCGCAGCCAGCGCCGCAACGCGTCGACCGGCGAGGCCTCGCTCTTCAACGCTTCGGCCAGTTCGACCAGTTGCTGCACCTCGCGCCGGTAGACTGCCTCGAACAGGGCTTCGCGAGTCGGGAAGTGGCGATACAGCGTGCCGATGCCAACGCCAGCCCGTCGTGCAACGGCCTCCAGGCTCGCATCCGGACCGCCTGCGCTGAACACAAACTTGGCGGCCTCCAGCACGCGCTCGCGATTACGCACCGCATCGGCGCGCGGCCGGCGAACGGGTTCTGCGGATGGAGCTGCCATCTGACCAATCTAGATCACGATTCGATGAAGCCAAATCGGATCATGATCTCATCCCTTTGTTTGAACATGATCTTTTCGGAAAATCGACTGGCCGTTTTTTTATCACGCGCCGATTTCCTGTTCCTTGTTTTCCTGCCCCTTGCGAAGCGGAGGATGCCTCCGTATATGCCGGTCACCTTCACGTCCGAAACGTGCCCGCCGCGAGCGGGCGCGATTCCATTTTGACCATAGCATTGATCGGAGCCCTGCATGAGCTTCTCCATCAGCCTCACCGTTAATGGTGTGCGTCGGAACATTGAGCTGGAAGACCCCCGCGTTACCCTGCTTGATCTCCTGCGCGAGCGTCTCGATCTGACAGGCACCAAGAAGGGATGCGACCGCGGCCAATGCGGCGCATGCACGGTGCTGATCGACGGCCGACGGATCAATTCGTGCCTCGCTTTGGCGGTCAGCCATGACGGCGCCGATGTGCTTACGATCGAGGGTGTCGCGCGCGGCGACGTACTGCATCCAGTGCAGGCCGCCTTCATCGCCCATGACGGTTTGCAATGCGGCTTCTGCACACCGGGCCAGATCATGAGCGCGATTGGCCTGATCGGGGAAGGCCAGGCCGGCGACGACCCCGAGCGGGTGCGCGAAGGCATGAGCGGAAACCTCTGCCGATGCGGCGCTTATGCGGGGATCACCGAAGCGGTGCTGGACGCCCGGCAAGATCTTGTCGCGGCAAACGAGAGGCGCTCGGCATGAAGAATTTCGACTACGTCCGGCCTGCGACCGTCGCCGAGGCCGTTGCGGCCGCGGCCGCACCGGGTGCCGCCTATCTGGCCGCCGGCACCAATTTGCTCGACCTGATGAAGGGCGGCATCACCCATCCGGACCGTCTCGTCGACATCACGCATCTTGCGGGCCTCGACGGCATTGACCGCTTGCCAGATGGCGGAGTGCGCATCGGCGCGCTGGTTCGCAATGCCGATCTCGCGCACGATCCAGATTTCGCAAAATCCTATCCGGCCGTGGCCGAGGCCTTATTGTCCGGCGCGTCCGCGCAACTTCGCAATGCCGCGACCGTCGGCGGCAATCTCTTACAGAGAACGCGCTGCGGATATTTTTATGATAGCGCCAGCGCCTGCAACAAGCGTCAGCCGGGCAGCGGTTGCGACGCCCGTGGCGGCGAGAATCGATTACACGCCGTGCTCGGCTGGAGCGAGGCCTGCATCGCCACCCATCCGTCCGACTTCTGCGTGCCCTTGGTAGCGCTCGACGCTGTCGTCGAAATCGAGGGTCGAACCGGCCGGCGAGAGATTGCACTGGAGGCACTCTATCGCCTGCCCGGCGACGCGCCGGAGCGCGAGAGCGTGCTTCAGCCTGGCGATCTGATCGTCGCGCTGCGGCTGCCGGCCGAGGCCCGCGCCTTCTCGGCACATGCACGCTATTTGAAAGTCCGCGAGCGCACCTCCTACGCCTTCGCGATCGTTTCGGCGGCAGCGGCTTTACAGATCGAGCGAGGCACCATTCGCGAAGCGCGGCTGGCGCTCGGTGGGGTTGCCGCCAAGCCATGGCGGGCCCATCAGGCGGAAGCGACACTGGCCGGCTGCCGTCCCGAACCCGCCGTCTTTCGGGCCGCTGCGAAGGCGGCACTCGCCGAGGCAAAGCCCTCCGGCGACAACCAGTTCAAGATCGAGCTGGCGCAACGGATCATCGTGCGCGCGCTAACGCTCGCCACGGCGGGAACGCCGCAGCGCATTCCCGCCCTCCCCGCCTCCGCTTTCGCACCCATATCCGGAGCATCGCATCATGCCTGAAATCAGCCTCACCCGAGCTCCCGCCCATGCCCGGCACGGCTCGAACATCGGCCAGCCACTGACCCGCCGTGAGGGCGTGTTGAAGGTCAAGGGCGAAGCCCGCTATGCCGCGGACAACCATCCGACCAGGATGCTGCATGCCGTGCTGGCGGTCTCCAGCATCGCGCGCGGCCGCGTCACCTTCCTCGACGTGCGGGCCGCGAAGAACCACCCGGGCGTTGTCGAGGTCATGACCCCGGCCAACCGGCCGCCGCTCGCGGAGGACCCGGATGCCAAGACCAACCCCTTCATGTTCCGTCTCGACGTATTGCAGAACGAACGGGTGCGCTATGCCAACCAGCCAATCGCGGTGGTGATCGCCGAGACGCTGGAGGCTGCGACCGAAGGCGCCGCATTGCTGTCGCCACGCTATGAAGCGCTGCC
>VAZV01000251.1 GCA_005884765.1 Alphaproteobacteria bacterium | reverse complement strand
CGGTCTGCGGGGTCGGATCGACAATGTCGAGCAGGCGCTTGTGCGTGCGCATCTCGAATTGCTCGCGGCTCTTCTTGTCAACGTGGGGCGAACGGTTGACGGTGAACTTCTCGATGCGGGTCGGCAGCGGAATGGGTCCGCGCACCTGTGCACCGGTCCGTTTCGCCGTGTTCACGATCTCGCGGGTCGACGTATCGAGGATTCGATGGTCGAACGCCTTGAGACGGATGCGAATATTCTGGCCGTTCATTACCGTGTCTTTCTGTTCCGTCATGGCCCGGGGTAAAGCGCGAAGCGCGTCTTCCCACTAATGTCCCGGCCATCCACGTCTAAAAAAGGAAGTCGTGGATGCCCGGCACAAGGCCGGGCATGACGACGGATAGTTTATTACTCGATGATGCTTGCGACGACGCCCGCGCCGACGGTGCGGCCGCCTTCGCGGATCGCGAAGCGCAGCTTCTCTTCCATCGCGATCGGCACGATCAGGTGCACTTCCATCGCGATGTTGTCGCCCGGCATCACCATTTCGGTGCCTTCCGGCAGATGCACGACACCGGTAACGTCGGTGGTGCGGAAGTAGAACTGCGGCCGGTAGTTGGTGAAGAACGGAGTATGACGGCCGCCCTCTTCCTTGGTCAGGATGTAAGCCTCAGCCTTGAACTTGGTGTGCGGCTTGACCGAACCCGGCTTGCACAAGACCTGACCGCGCTCGACTTCCTCGCGCTTGGTACCGCGGAGCAGCGCACCGATGTTGTCGCCGGCCTGGCCCTGATCGAGCAGCTTGCGGAACATCTCGACGCCGGTGACGATGGTCTTCTGGGTATCGCGCAAGCCCACGATCTCGATTTCCTCGCCGACCTTGATCACGCCGCGCTCGACGCGCCCGGTCACCACGGTGCCGCGGCCCGAGATCGAGAACACGTCTTCCACCGGCATCAGGAACGGCTGGTCGATCGGACGCTCCGGCTGCGGAATGTACTCGTCGACATTCTTCATCAGCTCCAGGATCGCATCGTGGCCGAGCTTCTTGTCCTTGTCCTCAAGGGCGGCGAGTGCCGAACCCTTGATGATCGGGATCTTGTCGCCGGGAAAATCGTACTTCGAGAGCAGCTCGCGGACTTCGAGCTCGACGAGCTCGAGCAGCTCCGGATCGTCGACCATGTCGCACTTGTTGAGGAACACGACCATCGCGGGAACGCCGACCTGCTTGGCGAGCAGGATGTGCTCGCGGGTCTGCGGCATCGGGCCGTCGGCGGCCGACACCACCAGGATAGCGCCGTCCATCTGCGCCGCACCCGTGATCATGTTCTTCACGTAGTCGGCGTGGCCGGGACAATCGACATGGGCGTAGTGCCGGTTCTTGGTTTCGTATTCGACGTGCGCGGTCGAGATCGTGATGCCGCGCGCCTTTTCTTCCGGCGCCTTGTCGATCTGGTCGTACGCCGTGAACGTTGCACCGCCGGTTTCCGCCAGCACCTTGGTGATCGCCGCCGTTAGCGACGTCTTGCCATGGTCGACGTGACCGATCGTTCCGATGTTGCAGTGCGGTTTGGTACGTTCAAACTTTGCTTTGGCCATTTGACTCTCCGTTCAATCGTTGACTGCCGTCAACGACAATCAGGCAAACTTCTTCTGGACTTCTGCCGACACGTTCGCCGGCGCTTCAGCGTAGTGATCGAATTGCATCGTAAAGGTCGCGCGACCCTGGCTCATCGAGCGCAGGTTATTGACGTAGCCGAACATGTTCATAAGCGGCACCATCGCGTTGATGACGTTGGCATTGCCGCGCATGTCTTGACCCTGGATCTGCCCGCGCCGCGAATTGAGATCGCCGATGACCGAGCCGGTATAGTCTTCCGGCGTCACCACTTCGACCTTCATGATCGGCTCGAGCAGAACCGACTTGCCCTTTGTCAGCGCCTCGCGGAACGCCGCGCGCGCCGCGATTTCGAACGCCAGCGCCGAGGAGTCGACGTCGTGATACTTGCCGTCGACCAATTGGACCTTGACGTCGACCACCGGGAAGCCCGCGACCACGCCGGCGCCCATCACGCTGTTGAGGCCCTTTTCGACGCCGGGGATGTATTCCTTCGGCACCGCGCCGCCAACGATCTTGGACTCGAACTCGTAGCCCTTGCCGGGCTCGTTCGGCTCGACCACGATCGAGACTTCGGCGAACTGGCCGGTACCGCCGGTCTGCTTCTTGTGCGTGTACTTTACTTCGGCCCGCCTGGTGACGCGTTCGCGGAACGCCACCTGCGGCGCGCCGATATTGGCGTCGACCTTGTAGGTGCGCTTCAAGATGTCGACCTTGATGTCGAGATGGAGTTCGCCCATGCCCTTGAGGATAGTCTGGCCCGACTCCTGGTCGGTCGACACCCGGAACGACGGATCCTCCGCGGCGAGCTTTGCGAGCGCCACGCCGAGCTTTTCCTGGTCGGCTTTCGACTTCGGCTCGATCGCGATTTCGATCACCGGCTCCGGGAATTCCATCTTTTCGAGGATCACCGGCTTGTTCGAATCGCACAGCGTGTCACCGGTGCGCGCTTCCTTCAGGCCCGCCAGCGCCACGATGTCGCCGGCATAGGCTTCCTTGATGTCTTCGCGATTGTTGGCATGCATCAACAGCATGCGGCCGATCCGCTCTTTCTTGTCGCGCGTCGAGTTGATCACGCCGGTGCCGCTCGCCAGCACGCCGGAATAGATGCGGCAGAAGGTGATGGTGCCGACGAACGGGTCGTCCATGATCTTGAACGCGAGCAGCGCGAGCGGCTCCTTGTCGTCGGCCTTGCGCACGACTTCGTTGCCGTCTTCGTCGACGCCCTTGATCGCGGGCACGTCGATCGGCGACGGCAAATAGTCGACGACGGCATCGAGCAGCGGCTGTACGCCCTTGTTCTTGAAGGCCGAGCCGCACAGCACCGGATAAAACGCGCCGGTCAGCACTGCCTTGCGGATCAACCTCTTCAGCGTGGCCTCATCGGGCTCCTTGCCGTCCAGGTAAGCGGCCAGCGCGTCATCGTCGAGCTCGACGGCGGCTTCCAACATCTTCTCGCGATATTCCTTGGCCTTCTCGATGAGATCGGCGGGAATATCGATATCCTTGAAATTGGCGCCGAGCGCCTCGTCTTCCCAGACCACGCCCTTCATGCGGACGAGGTCGACCAGACCCTTGAAGTTATTCTCGGATCCGATCGGCAGCTGGATCGCAATCGGTTTGGCGCCGAGTCGATCGATGATGTCCTGCAGGCATTTGTAGAAGTCGGCGCCGGTCTTATCCATCTTGTTGGCGAAAACGATGCGCGGAACCCGGTACTTGTCGCCCTGGCGCCAGACCGTCTCGGTCTGCGGCTCAACGCCCTGGTTGGAATCGAGTACGCATACCGCGCCGTCGAGCACGCGAAGCGAACGCTCGACCTCGATGGTAAAGTCGACATGGCCCGGGGTGTCGATGATGTTCAGCCGCTTGCCGTTCCAGAACGCGGTGGTCGCAGCCGAGGTGATGGTGATGCCGCGCTCCTGCTCCTGCTCCATGCCGGCATCGATATGCGCCATGATACCGAAGTTGCGGTAGTCCTCTATGGCATGAACGCGGGGCATGGGATGTTCCTTGAATTCCGTTCGTTTCGCTGACTTCACCAGCGATAGTGGGAGAAAGCGCGGTTGGCTTCCGCCATCCGGTGCACGTCTTCGCGCTTCTTGACGGCGTTTCCCCTGTTGTTCGATGCATCCAGCAACTCCGCCGAGAGCCGCTCCGTCATCGTCTTTTCATTGCGCTCGCGCGCCGCCGTGATGATCCAGCGAATGCCGAGCGCCTGCCGGCGCACCGAGCGAACCTCAACCGGCACCTGATAGGTGGCGCCGCCGACGCGCCGGGAGCGCACCTCGATGGTCGGCATCACGTTCTCGAGCGCCTGCTCGAACACCGTCAGCGGGCTCTGCTTGGTCTTGGTCTCGATCATGCCGAGCGCGCCATAGACGATGCCTTCGGCAACCGACTTCTTCCCGGCGTACATCACCGAGTTCATGAACTTCGTTATGACGATGTTCCCGAACTTCGGATCCGGGTTCACTTCACGCTTTTCAGCAGAATGGCGGCGAGACATCTTTTATCTTCCTTCGTCATGGCCGGGCTCGTCCCGGCCATCCACGTCTTGACTTTTGATCCAGATCCCCGGGTCTCGCCCGGGGATGACCCTCGCTACGCTCCGGTCATTTCGGACGTTTCGCGCCGTACTTCGAACGGCGCTGCTTGCGGTTCTTGACGCCCTGGGTATCCAGCACGCCGCGCAGAATATGGTAGCGCACGCCGGGCAAATCCTTGACGCGGCCGCCGCGGATCATGACCACCGAGTGCTCCTGAAGGTTGTGGCCTTCACCCGGTATGTAGCCGATCACCTCGAAGCCGTTTGTCAGGCGCACCTTGGCGACCTTGCGAAGCGCCGAGTTCGGCTTCTTCGGCGTCGTGGTATAGACGCGCGTGCACACACCGCGCTTCTGCGGCGACTGTTGCAGCGCCGGCACCTTCTTGCGCGACTTCTGCACCGTGCGCGGCGCTGCGATCAGTTGGTTGATCGTCGGCATCTTGGCCTTCACCCTTTGTTCGCGCGGGAAGCCGGAAGCGGCTCCGCAAATCCTTGGGATTACCCGCCCATCGGGCCGCCGCGCGCAAAAAAGACCCGCGCAAAGCGAAATCGCGCCAACCGCTCATTGCTGAGCGGAAAGCGCTTCGACGCCGCAGAGGACCGCAATCAAGACCGATCAGCGTTCGCCGTTCGGTCCGAAACCCCGGTCATGCATCCGAGTTCAATCTCAAGAGGACGCGCTCAAGAGAACTAAAATCGTACTGGCATTGCCTAGCTATGATCGACAGCGTTTGAGCGGCATTCGTCGAGGTTGGTGCCCGTCCCGGTCTTCCCAAAAAGGAGGCCGCTTCGGGGTGTTCCGTTCCGACGCTGGCGTTGCTCACCGCCTGTCGTTAAGTGCGCGCCTTTTATAAGTGCCGCTTGGCCGAGTCAAGCGAAACGACGATCGTAACTCATCGGAAGAAGAGCCTCTGCCGCTTGCGGAATCGGCCTCTTCGGACGGCGCGCGACCCTTGGCGTACATAGTGCGCTGATCGCCTTTCCGCCAGTTGGTCCATTTTCACCCGGGTATTAAATCTCGAAAGGCAAAGCCAAAAGACAGCTAAGGCTTTCTTTGGCATTCCGAGCGCAATGATGGGGCTTCCGCACCTCTCGGACGGCCCTATGAAATACACGGATATCGCGATCATCGGGGGCGGCCTCGCCGGCTCGACTGCCGCTGCGATGCTGCGACGTGCAGGCATTCCCGCCATCCTGATCGATCCGCATCCCAGCTACCCGCCCGACTTTCGCGTCGAGAAACTGAGCGACGAACAGGTGGCGCGCTTCCGCAAGACCGGGATCGCCGAGGCCGTGCTGCGGCAGGCGACGCTGAGCGGCGAGACCTGGATCGCGCGCTTCGGCTACCTGCTCGACAAGCCGCCGCGCAGGCAATTCGGCATCATGTATGACGCGCTTGTCAATGCGATCCGAGCTGAGATCGGGGATGGCGTGGAAAAGATATTTGCCAAGGCCGTGTCGATCTCGACAAGCAGGGACCGACAGAAAATCGTCCTGTCGGACGACCAGGTCGTTTCCGCACGGCTTGTCGTGCTCGCCAACGGATTGAACGTCGGCTTGCGCCATGCGCTCGGCATCGACCGCCGTATCGTGAGCCGCTGTCATTCCATTTCGATCGGATTCGACATTGTCCCGCTCGGCCGCCCATCATTCGACTTCCCCGGACTGACTTATTTTTCGGAACGACCGAGCGACCGCATCCCCTATTTGACGCTGTTTGCCGTCGGCAAGGCGATGCGGGCCAACCTGTTCGCCTATCGCGCAATCGACGATCCCTGGCTTGGCGATTTGCGCCGCGCTCCGGTCGAGACCCTCAACGCCTCATTGCCGCGGCTAAGACGAATCACCGGCGAGTTCGCAATATCGGGCGAGATCAAAATCCGGCCAGCCGATCTTTACGTCAATGCCGGTCATCGCCGCGCCGGCGTCGTTCTGGTCGGCGACGCCTTTGAGACCACCTGCCCCGTCTCCGGGACCGGTACCGACAAGGTCTTCACCGACGTCGAGCGGCTCTGCAATGTCCATATTCCAGACTGGCTTTCGACCGACGGCATGGCTGAAGAAAAGATCGTGGCGTTCTATGACGATCCGGTGAAGAGGGCATGCGACGAATGGTCGAGCGCGAAGGCCTTCAGCTTCCGGTCGGTGTCGGTCGACAATGGTTTGCGCTGGAAGATACAGCGCTGGGCGCGCTTTTTTGCTTGGCTGGCGCGAGGCCTGCTGCGGCGGCTCGGCAGAGGGCTGCATCGGCTGCCGATCTTTCCGGCTCGATGAGCTCGAAACGCAGCCCACGGGTGAGGTGCGCCGCAGCGGCTAAACCTGCGTCAGCGCTAACACGATCCCGCCGAGCGCACCGACCACGACGACCACGAGTGGCGGCGCGCGCCAGGCCACGAGCAGCACAAACCCGACCAACGCGACGCCGAAATCCGCCGGCGTTTTTACCGAACTCGTCCATACCGGGTTGTAGAGCGCGGCACCGAGAAGCCCAACAACCGCCGCGTTAATGCCCCGCATCGCAGCCTGAGCGCCGGGGCGCACCCGGAGGGCATCCCAGAATGGAAGCATCCCGATCAGAATGAGGATTCCGGGAAGGAAGATGCCGATCAGCCCCAATACTGCCCCCGCAAGCCCGTTGGGCTCCGGCTTGACCACGGCCCCGAGATAGGCGGCGAAGGTGAAGAGCGGTCCCGGTACCGCCTGCGCGGCGCCGTATCCGGCCAGAAAAGCATCGTCGCTGACCCAGCCGGGAGTGACGAATGCTTCCCGCAGCAAGGGCAGTACAACATGGCCGCCGCCGAACACCAGCGCGCCCGAGCGATAGAACGCCGCAAACAAATCGACCGCGTTCGACGATGAATGCGCCAGCACAACAACGCCGACCAGCAGGATTGAGAATGTCGCAAGCGCCGCAATTCCGGCGCGGCGCGACACCGGCATCGTCACCTGCCCCTCCGTTGGCGGCAGCGCGTCGCGGCAGAGCCATAGGCCCGCGACTGCGCCGAGCAGGATTGCTGCGATCTGGGCCACCGAGGAGGCGCTCGACAGAATGAACAGCGATGCCACAGCCGCAATCGACGCGCGCTCCCGATCGGGGCAAAGCGTGCGCGCCATGCCCCATACCGCCTGCGCGACAATGGCAACCGCAACGAGCTTGAGACCATGAAGCAGTCCGCTGCCGAGCGGACCGCCCAGCGAAGGCGCGCCAAAGGCAAAAAGCACAAGCACGATGGCGGACGGCAACGTGAAGCCGGTCCATGCCGCCAGACCGCCGAGATATCCGGCGCGCATGAGGCCGATGGAGAAACCGACCTGACTGCTCGCAGGGCCGGGCAGGAACTGGCACAATGCGACGAGATCGGCATAGGCCTGTTCGTCGAGCCAGCGGCGGCGCGTGACAAATTCGTCGCGGAAATATCCGATATGCGCGATCGGTCCGCCGAAGCAGGTCAGACCAAGCTTGAGGAAGATGAGCAGGACGTCAGAGACGGCGCCCTTCTCGGGGCTCTTCGCCTGCGGTGAATGAACGATGGTCATCATGGCATTGTCCGGTCGCGTGAATCGCACCGGGGAAAGTCTCGGCCCCTGATCCGCTCCTCACCCGCCGGCGCCATCACTCCTCGTCATCATCATCATCGTTGCCGTCGTCATTGGCCCGATCGGCTTCTTCATGCGATTTGTGGGTCTGGTCGTCCCAGAGCCTGCGATAGACGCCGTTCGCCGCGAGCAATTTGGCGTGCGGCCCGCGCTCGATCGCCTTGCCGCCGGAGAGGACGATGATCTCATCCATCTCGACGACCGACGCCAGGCGATGCGTCGACCAGATCATGGTCCGGCCCTTGGCGACCTTGAGCAGCGTGCGGTTGATCGCGGCCTCCGTGGTCTGATCGAGCGCCGACGTCGCCTCGTCCAGCAGCAGCACCGAGGGATTGCGGATGATGGCGCGGGCAATGGCGATGCGCTGGCGCTGGCCGCCCGAGAGCGTATCGCCGCGTTCGCCGACCGAGGTGTCGTACTTCTGCGGCAGGCTCATGATGTAGCGGTGGATTTCGGCCTTGCGCGCCGCCTCCACGACCTCCTGGTCGGTCGCGCCTTCCTTGCCGAGCCGGATGTTTTCCCGGATCGACATGTTGAACAGCATGTTCTCCTGGAACACCACCGCCATGCTCCGGCGCAGCGACTCGCGGGTTACCTTGCGGATATCGACGCCGTCGATGGTGACGCGCCCTTCATCGGGCACGTAGAGACGCAGGATCAAATTGAGCAGCGTGCTTTTGCCGGAGCCGCTAGGGCCGACGATTGCGATGCTCTTTCCGACATCGAGCTTGAGGCTGAGATTGTCGAGCACCGGCGTCTGGCTCCCCTCGTACTGGAAGGTGACGCGATCGAACGTGATGTCATGGGTGATGCGCGGCAGATCGGGCGCCCCCGGCCGATCTGCCCCGCGGGTCGGCTCATCCAGCATTTCCTGAATATGGCGCACGGCAGCCGCCGACTGG
Organism: Alphaproteobacteria bacterium; assembly: GCA_005884765.1. Lineage (GTDB taxonomy): Bacteria > Pseudomonadota > Alphaproteobacteria > Rhizobiales > Xanthobacteraceae > Bradyrhizobium. Next base: position 8,533 of record VAZV01000251.1, on the reverse strand, counting down.
ATCGACACCGGAATGAAATGCATGACGTGGGCTATGTTGTAAGACACCTCCCAGAACGCGCTTTCGAAGGTCACGAAAGTGCCGATGGTGATCTGGCCCTTGGTCGCGAGATAGGCGCCGATCGCAAGCACCACCAGGTGCAGCAACAGCACCGAGATGGTCACGGTGCGCTCGACCATGGTCGACAGGAATGCCGCGGAGGCAAATTTCCGCCGCGCCTCGTCGTTGCGCAGGGTGAACCAGCCGAGCGTGCGGCGCTGCAGGCTGAACGCCTTGACCACCGCCTGCGCCGCGATGTTTTCCTGCACCATGCCGAGCAGCGAGGCTTCATTGAGCTTTTGTTCGTAATTGGCCTGCACCGCCTTCGGCGTCAGGATCCGCGGGCCGATCAGCGTGATCGGAAACACCAATAGTGCCACCGCGGCGAGCTGCCAGTTCAGGAATAGCATCAAAACGATGCCAGCGATCAATTCGAACAACGGCAATATCGCGGTGTTGGCAAAGATCTTGATCGATCCTTCGAAGGCCGAAAGGTCGACGGAAAACCGCGACAAAATTTCACCGCGCTTGGTGCGGGCGAAATATGCCGACGGCAAATTCTGGATGTGATCGAAAAGCCGCGTCCGCACGTCTGAAATCAGTGCCGCCGCCAGCCTCGCGTCCCACCGTTCGTACCAGACCGCGACGATCGAAGTGAAGATTCCAGCCGCCGCCAGTACCGACAGGATCTTGACCAGTGCCTGGAAATCCTCCTCACCGAGCGCATCGTCGATCAAAAATTTCAGGCTGAGCGGCATGATGACGTTGAACAGCGTCTCGACCAGGATGCCGAGGCCGACGAAAGTCAGTATTTTCTTGTAGTTCTTCAGAAACGGTTTGATGAAGACATAGACCGTTGCCAACGCGCCGGCGGCTTCCTTGGCGGTAAAGACGACGAGATCCTCATCGTCTTCGTCGTCGTCTTCCATCGCAAGCTCGTCATCCTCATCGTCGTATTCATTATCCGATGGAGGCGGCGCGGCCGAAGCGCCGATGACGGGGCGACCGGCGGCGGCGGCTTTCGCCGCAAGCTTCTCGTCAAGCTCCGCGGCAGCTGGATCATCCACCGGAGTGGTGACCCGGTCATCCAGCGATCGAGATTTGAACGATGAAGATTTGGACGATGAGGGCTTGGACGGCATGAAAACGAACCGATGCTGCACGGCCGGCATGACCGTAAAATCGAGGAAAGGAGCCGAGCCACAACCGCGGCGATCCTAAGCGATCGGCGCGCATTGAGCAAAGCGACTGCCAACAGCCTTCGTCAAATCGTCCGGCGCTCGCCGGAACAATGCTCAGTCGTCGTCCGCGACCTTGTCGAAGAACGAATAGCGCAGGCTGTCGGGGTCCGCATACCACTCGCCGGGCCCCTTGTTGGCGGCGAGCGTGGTTTCCCAGAGCGCGTCGGTGCAGTCGCGGCGGTGCATCGACAGGTCGAAGCCGTTTGAGAAGAACAGCTCCGACCATTCCCACCAGGTGCCGAGCTTCTTGACCCCGCGCAACAGGTCGTAACGATCGATCAAAGCCGGCGCCATGTCCGACGTCACCGACCCGAACACGAACCCCGTCTTCACGACTCGGTTCAACTCCCGAACCGCGCGAGCTACCTGTTTTTCCGCGACATGGCACAGGCTGGTCTCGAATACGAAATCGAATTCGCAGTCGTCGAACGGCATGTCGACGATCGAGCCGAACGTGTTGAACCTCTGCAGTTCTTTCGGCGTCCTGGCGTGGATCGCGCGGTTGTTCTCGATGCCCCAGGCGTCGATGCCGCGCGCGCGCAGCGCTCCCACCAGTTCCCCGCTGGCGGAACCTGCGACCAAGAGCTTGTAGCCCTTCGCCCTGCCCCAGACGATCTTGATGACATCCATCAGATAGGCGGGATCGGTGAACTTGTTCCAAACCTCGCTGTACGGGCCGACCCCGCGATAGTTCCGGAAATAGCCGCGGTCGATCTTGTCCGACGGCGGCTTGCCGTCCCGGGCGCGGCTGCGGCGCAAGCGCATCGTCTCGGTGAGAACGATGTCGGTGGCGGCATCGGAGGAATCGAGCAGCCCGTTCAGCGTCGAGTCGAACAGATAATCGCCGACCACGACCAGGCCCGGATGCTGCTTCGGATCAGGCCGATGGTTGGTCATGACGTCGCGCGCCGGCATGCCGCCGGGCAGCGCATTCACCGACGACAGCCAGCGATGGATCTTGCCTTCAAGGAAATGCGCGCGCGCGTTGCCGAATGAGGGCGGCAGCGATTTCAGCGCGGCATCGATCAGCTCCTGATCGCTGAGATTGGCAAAGGCGAGTGCATCGGAGCCCGCGATCAGCCAGTTCAGGACGCCATGCTTGCCGACGTCGTGGCGCGCGCCCTCGTTGTAGACACAGCAGCCGCCGAACGCTTCCGACATGAACCAGGCGCCGCGAATTTTTTCACCCCAGAACGGCTCGTCGAACAGGATCGAGACCCGCAGGTAATGCGCGGGACGATCGAAATAGGCGACGTGCTTGACCATCGACTTGCGCAACTGCTCGCCGTCCCACCGCATCGTCGCGAGCCAGGAATGCGGCAGACACATCAAGACCAGATCGAAGTCGCGCGTCTCCGGTCCCTTGCCGTTCATCATGTTGAGCTGATAACGGCCGGAAGCGGTCTTGCCGACCTTGAGGACGCGATGATTGAGCTGGACATCGGCATCGACCTCGGACTGCAGGCACTCGATCAACTGCTCATTGCCGTTCTGGATCGAATACAGGCCGATATAGCCGTCGACGTCCATCACGAAATTCTTCAGCGCGTTGAGCCCGTTGGTGTTGTGCGGTTCGGTTGCGATGTCCGAGCGCGCCATCACCTTGAAGAAGCGCTTCGCAACGGGATCGCGCACTTCCTTCTCGAGCAGCTCTTCCGCGGTGATATAGGCCCAGGGATGCTCGTTGTCGTGCGCGCCGACGCCCTCGTAATATTCGATCGGCGAAACCATGCTGGCGCAGCGCTTGCGGAAAGCTTCGATCGCCTCAGCAGTGTTGGCGCCGTATTTGCGGCGCATGCCCGGCACATCGTTGAGAAGCTCGCCGTCGAGCTGCACCTGCTCGGCGTCCATCGGGATGGTCTGCAGACCGAAATGCTGGATCAGCTCCCGCAGCGGATCGGGACCCGTCATCGAGTAATCGTAGATCTCGGCGACACCGGCCTCATACATCGCGGGCGCGGAATCGAATTTGCGCGTGACGATCTTGCCGCCGAGCCGGTCGGAGGCTTCAAAAAGCGTGACGCGGCAGAGATCGCCCAATTTCTTCTTGAGATACCAGGCACTCATCAGCCCGCCCGGGCCGCCGCCTACAATTGCAAGATCAAGCATGTCTGTTCCGTTACGTGAGGCCCCCGCCGGTTCCCCTGGAACGGACAGCCTAAGTCAGCTTAGCAAAAGCGCTTTTTTGCCTGAAGGAAAGATGAACAAAAGCGGGTTTCTGCATCGCAACAAGCAAGGAAAGCAGCAAAAAGGCCGGCGAAAGCCGGCCTTTTTCTCCGAACACCGTAACCTTACGGAGGCTTATTCCGCCGGCGGCAGCGCCAAAGGCTCGACTTCGGGAGCCGCAGGAACGATCGCCGCCTGCTTTTCCCGCTCGTCGAGGATCAGCTTGTCGCGTTTGACCGCGACTTCGCGGATCTTGGCCATCGAGGCGCCGGTCCCCGCCGGGATCAGCCGGCCGACGATGACGTTCTCCTTGAGGCCTTCCAGCGGATCGACCTTGCCGTTGACGGCGGCTTCGGTGAGCACGCGGGTCGTCTCCTGGAACGACGCCGCCGAGAAGAACGAGCGCGTCTGCAGGCTCGCCTTGGTGATGCCGAGCAGAACCGGCGTTCCCGTGGCGGGCTTCTTGCCCTCTTCCCTGGCCTTGGTGTTGATCTGATCGAACTCGATCTTGTCGACCTGCTCGCCCGAGATCATGTCGGTCTCGCCCTGGTCGGTGACCTCGACCTTCTGCAGCATCTGACGGACAATCACCTCGATGTGCTTGTCGTTGATGAGCACGCCCTGCAGCCGATAGACCTCCTGGATTTCGTTGACCAGATAGGCAGCGAGTTCCTCGATGCCCTTGATCGCCAGGATGTCGTGCGGCGCCGGATTGCCTTCGACGATGAAATCGCCCTTTTCGACGATATCTCCGTCCTGCAGATGGATGTGCTTGCCCTTCGGGATCAAATACTCGCGCGGCTCCTCGGTCTTGTCGGCAGGCTCGATCGAGATGCGGCGCTTGTTCTTGTAGTCGCGGCCAAAGCGGATGGTGCCCGCGATTTCCGCGATGATCGCCGCGTCCTTTGGCTTGCGTGCCTCGAACAATTCCGCCACCCGCGGCAGACCGCCGGTGATGTCGCGGGTCTTGGCGCTTTCGGTCGAGATACGGGCGAGGATGTCGCCCGGCTTGACCTTGGCGCCGACGTCGACAGAGAGGATCGCGTCGACCGACAGCAGATAGCGGGCATCGCCGCCACGCGCGAGCTTTAGGACCTTGCCGTCCTTGCCCTTGACCACGATCGCCGGACGCAGATCCGCCCCGCCCCGCGACGAGCGCCAGTCGACGACGACGCGCTTGGCGATACCGGTGGATTCGTCGAGCGTCTCCGAGATCGACTGACCCTCGACCAGATCCTCAAACCCGATTGTGCCCTCGACCTCGGTGAGGACCGGGCGGGTGTAGGGATCCCACTCCGCGATGCGCTGGCCGCGCTTGACCATGTCGCCTTCGTCGACGTGCATGCGCGCGCCGTACTGAATGCGGTGGGTCGCACGTTCGGTACCGTCGGCATCAGTGATCGCAACCACCATGTTGCGCACCATCGCGACCAGGTGGCCTTCGCTGTTCTTGGCGATAGCCTTGTTCTTGATGGTGACCTTGCCGTCGAAATTCGATTCGACGAACGACTGCTCGTTGATCTGCGCCGCGCCGCCAATGTGGAACGTGCGCATCGTCAACTGGGTGCCGGGCTCGCCGATCGATTGCGCGGCAATGACGCCGACGGCTTCGCCGTGGTTGACCGGCGTGCCGCGGGCGAGATCGCGGCCATAGCATTTGCCGCAGATGCCGTTGACGAGTTCGCAGGTCAAAGCCGAACGGATCTTCACTTCCTGGATGCCGGCCTGCTGGATGGCGTCGACATGCGTCTCCTCCATCAGCGTGCCGCGCTTGACCACGACCTTGTTGGTCGCAGGATCGCGCAAGTCCTCGCCGGCGACGCGGCCGAGAATCCGCGAGGCCAGCGACGCCACGACGGTACCGGCATCGACGATGGCGCGCATCTTGATGCCGAGCTTGGTGCCGCAGTCGTCCTGCGTGATGATGCAGTCCTGCGCGACATCGACCAGACGACGGGTCAGATAGCCGGAGTTCGCGGTCTTCAACGCGGTATCCGCGAGGCCCTTGCGGGCGCCGTGGGTCGAGTTGAAGTATTCGAGCACCGAGAGGCCTTCCTTGAAGTTGGAAATGATCGGCGTCTCGATGATTTCACCCGACGGCTTGGCCATCAGGCCGCGCATGCCGGCGAGCTGGCGCATCTGCGCCGGCGAGCCGCGCGCGCCGGAATGCGCCATCATGTAGATCGAGTTGATGTCGGCATCCGCGCCCTTGGCCGTCTTCTTGGTCGAGGAGATTTCCTTCATCATCTCCTTGGCGATTTCTTCGGTCGCCTTCGACCAGGCGTCGACCACCTTGTTGTACTTCTCACCGTGGGTGATCAGACCGTCATTGTACTGTTGCTCGAAATCCTTTGCGAGCGTACGCGTGGTATCGACGATCTTCCATTTGCCGTGCGGCACCACCATGTCGTCCTTGCCGAACGAGATGCCGGCCTTGAACGCGTTGTAGAAGCCGAGCGCCATGATGCGGTCGCAGAAGATCACCGTCTCCTTCTGACCGCAGTGGCGGTAGACCTGATCGATCACGCTCGAGATTTCGCGCTTGGTCATCAGCTTGTTGATGATGTCGTACGAAATCTTCGGCGACTTCGGCAGCACATTGCCAAGCATCACGCGGCCGGCGGTGGTTTCGATCCAGCGCCTGACCGGCTTGCCGGCTTCGTCGATGCCGTCCCAGCGGTACTTGATCTTGGTGTGGAGGTGGATGACCTTCGAATGCAGCGCATGCTCGAGTTCGGCCATGTCGCCGAAGATCTTGCCCTCGCCGGGCAGGCCATCGCGCATGATCGAGAGGTAATAGAGGCCGAGCACGATGTCCTGCGACGGCACGATGATCGGCTGGCCGTTCGCCGGATGCAGGATGTTGTTGGTCGACATCATCAAGACGCGCGCTTCCAGCTGCGCTTCGAGCGACAGCGGAACGTGCACGGCCATCTGATCGCCGTCGAAGTCGGCGTTGAACGCGGCGCACACCAGCGGGTGAAGCTGGATCGCCTTGCCCTCGATCAAGACCGGCTCGAACGCCTGAATGCCGAGCCGATGCAGCGTCGGGGCGCGGTTCAGCAGCACCGGATGCTCGCGGATCACCTCGTCCAGGATATCCCAGACCTCGGGACGCTCCTTCTCGACGAGCTTCTTTGCCTGCTTCACCGTGGTCGACAAGCCCTTGGCGTCGAGCCGCGAGTAGATGAACGGCTTGAATAGTTCGAGCGCCATCTTCTTCGGCAGGCCACACTGGTGCAGCCTGAGTTCCGGACCGACCACGATCACCGACCGACCGGAATAGTCGACGCGCTTGCCGAGGAGATTCTGACGGAAGCGGCCCTGCTTGCCCTTGAGCATGTCGGCGAGCGACTTCAGCGGACGCTTGTTGGCGCCGGTGATGACGCGGCCGCGGCGGCCGTTGTCGAACAGTGCGTCGACGGCCTCCTGCAACATGCGCTTTTCGTTGCGGATGATGATATCGGGCGCGCGCAGCTCCATCAGCCGCTTCAGGCGGTTGTTGCGGTTGATGACGCGGCGGTAGAGGTCGTTGAGGTCCGACGTCGCAAAGCGGCCGCCATCGAGCGGCACCAGCGGCCGCAGATCCGGCGGTATAACCGGCACCACGGTCAGGATCATCCACTCCGGCTTGTTGCCGGAATAGCGGAAGGCCTCGACGATCTTCAGCCGCTTGGCGAGCTTCTTGTGCTTGATGTCGGAGTCGGTCTCCGCCATCTCGGCGCGCAAGCTCGCCTCGAGCTTCTCGAGCTCAAGTCCCTTCAACAGCTCGCGGATCGCTTCGGCGCCGATCATGGCGGTGAAGCTGTCCTGGCCGTATTCGTCCTGCGCCTTGAGGTACTCGTCTTCCGACAGGAGCTGACGGTCCTTGAGCGCGGTGAGGCCAGGCTCGAGCACGACGTAATATTCGAAGTACAGTATCCGCTCGAGATCCTTCAGCGTCATGTCGAGCAAGAGGCCAATGCGCGACGGCAGCGACTTCAGGAACCAGATGTGGGCGACGGGCGCGGCCAATTCGATATGGCCCATGCGCTCGCGCCGGACGCGCGACAGTGTCACCTCGACCGAGCACTTTTCGCAGATGATGCCCTTGTATTTCATCCGCTTGTACTTGCCGCACAGGCACTCATAGTCCTTGATCGGCCCGAAGATGCGCGCGCAGAACAGGCCGTCGCGCTCAGGCTTGAAGGTGCGGTAGTTGATGGTCTCCGGCTTTTTGATTTCGCCGTAGGACCAGGACAGAATCTTCTCCGGGGACGCGATCGAAATCCGGATCTGGTCGAAGACCTGAGCCGGCGTCGTCGGGTTAAAAAGATTCATAATCTCTTGGTTCATCGTCTTCTCCTCGCGTGCCGGTCAAAGCCGGCAGCAAATTCGAAAATCTGTTCTCGTCGGGGCGCGGCTCGCCCGCATCCGGGCCAGCCGCAGATGCCCGGCCGACCGGCCGGGCATGACAACTTGAACTACTCGGCCGCCTCGGATGTCGTCGCTGGACCCACCTTGGAATTGTGCAGGTCGACGTTGAGGCCGAGCGAGCGCATTTCCTTGACCAGCACGTTGAACGATTCCGGGATACCCGCTTCGAACGTGTCGTCGCCGCGCACGATCGCCTCGTACACCTTGGTACGACCGGCGACGTCGTCCGACTTCACGGTCAGCATCTCCTGCAGCGTGTAGGCCGCACCATAGGCTTCCAGCGCCCACACCTCCATTTCGCCGAAGCGCTGGCCGCCGAACTGCGCCTTGCCGCCGAGCGGCTGCTGGGTGACCAGCGAGTACGGTCCGATCGAACGCGCGTGGATCTTGTCGTCCACGAGGTGATGCAGCTTGAGCATATAGATGTAGCCCACCGTCACCTTGCGATCGAAGGCATCGCCGGTGCGGCCGTCATAGACGATCGACTGCCCCGACGCATCGAGCCCGGCAAGCTTCAGCATTTCCTCGATGTCGGCTTCCTTGGCGCCGTCGAACACCGGCGTTGCGATCGGCACGCCGTGGCTCAAATTGCGTCCAAGCTCCATCAACTCGCTGTCGCTGAGCGATTTGATGGTTTCGTCGTCGCCGTAGATCTTCTTCAAGGTCTCCTT
>VAZV01000006.1 GCA_005884765.1 Alphaproteobacteria bacterium | reverse complement strand
AGCAAGCTCTCTCCGGTTGGCGGCCCTCGTGCGAGACTGGACCGCCGGGTTGCACCGATCGTCCAGCCCTAAACCTGACCTCTAGACACCAGTCTCAAGGACGCGCCGGGCGAGACGACATTTCAGTAGCCTGCCCTCCCGTGCCCAAACGGGGCCGCGGGGTGTCGAGGTTCGAACCAAATAAGCTTCTCCCGCCGCCCCAAAGGGCTTGCGCGAAGCGAAATCCGGTCTTCACCCGTCTATGCAGGCCATGCGATTAAGCCGTTGAAGAAACAGAAGCGTTTCATCGGCGGCGCCTGCAGTCTCGGACAGGACGAGACCATCCGGCACGCCGGAAGATCTCTGCCGCACTCCCCAAAAGCGATGGCTTCCCTTCCTTTTGAGCAATCCAAGCGGATGGCCTCAAAAGGAATGATCTCCTATCGTTTTGGATGTTCGGAATGCGAGCACGGCCGTGCCAGCAACGGCCAGCACGTCCGGAAGCCGGGTGTTTATAGGGTCTGGTCCGGCTTGCCAAGAGCAAAATTCACACCAGGTGGCGGGCGGCAATTTGGGTGAATTTTGGCCGAAAATCGTCCGCTCAGGCCTCCTTCACCGGGTAAGGCAGCGGGTTCCCCGCAAAAAATGCGGTTAAATTGGCAATGACGCAGTCCTGCATGGCCGTATGCGACTCGAGCGTGTGGCCGCCGATATGCGGGCTCAGCACCACAATTGGGAAGCGCGGTCAGTGCATCCGGGGCGTGCGGCTCCTTCTCGTAGACATCGAGGCCGGCCGCGGCGATGGTTTTGTCGGTAAGCGCCTTCGCCAGGGCCTCTTGGTCGATGACCGAGCCGCGCGCGATGTTGACGACGCAGCCGTCCTCCCCGAGTCGTTTGAGGATGTCGGCATCGACGACGTGGTAGGTATCGGCGCCGGCGCGCACCGCAATTATCAGTACGCCGCACCAATCGGCGAGCGCCGCGAGATTTGGAAAATAACGATAGGGCACGTCGCGCTGGCTGCGGCTGAAATAGCCGACCTCGGCCTCGAAGGCGGCCACGCGGGCCGCGATCTTGCGGCCGATCTCGCCCATCCCGTAGATGCCGACCTTGCGACCGGGCATGCCGGGTTGCGGCCGCATCATCGGCGACGGTTTCGTGGCGGCCCAGTCCCCGCTTCGCACATAATTGTCGGCCACCAGCAGACGCCGCCTCGCCGCCAGCATCAAGGTGACCGCGATATCGGCGACCGAGGCCGCATTCGCCCCGGGACTGTGGCCGATCATGATCTTGCGGAAATTGGCGGCCTGAAGGTCGACGCCGTCATAACCGGTGCCGTAACAGACGATCGCGCCGAGCTTCGGCATCATGTCCATCATCTCGCCGGAAAGCGGCGTTCCACCCGCCGTGATCATGGCACGGACACTGGCAAGGTGATCCGCCGAAAACATCTGGTTCGGCGGCTTGCCGACGGCATCCATCAGTTCGAAACGCTCGCCGATGCGCCGCATCAGTGCCTTGGGGAAGCGCGAAAAGATCAAGACTTTCTCGGGCATCGACGATCTTCCTGGGGCTGTGCGACGAGACGCCCTGACGTCAGGGACGGCGCCTTCGCCGCGCCGGCTTTTGTGACTTTACTTCGGTGTCGCCGATCCATGTATCATGTGTCGGCAAGTGCTTATGCACTTCCGGAAGCTCAGCCATGCCTTGGCTTGGAAAATCGCCTTTGCTTGGAAAATCGCCTTCATTCGGAAAGTCGCTCCTCAGCCGCCGCGCGACGCTAACAACGCTCGCATCCGCGCCAGCGATCATCTCGTCCGCGCCGCGTGTGTTCGCACAGGCTCCGGGGGCGCCGGCCATTGGGCTGACGCCGGCATGCATCCTCACGCCAGCGGCGGTGTCGGGTCCGTTCTACTTCGATCCGAAACTGCATCGCGCGGATATCACCGAGGGACATCCCGGCGTCCCCTTGCGGTTGCGCTTCATCGTGCTCGATGTTGCCAATTGCACGCCGATGTCCGGCGCGCGCGTCGACGTCTGGCACACGCGAGCGGATGGCTACTACTCCGGCTATCCCGGCCAGGGCGACAAACATACCGTCGATACCTCAGGTCGTACTTTCATGCGCGGCACACAGGTCGCGGACGCGCGCGGCGAAGCGCTGTTCCACACCGTCTATCCCGGCTGGTATGACGGCCGCACCGTGCACATCCATTTCAAGATCTTCATCGACGACAAGAACATGCTCACCGGCCAGATGTATTTCCCGGATGCGCTCAGCCAGTATATTTTTGCCAATGTCGGCGCGTACCGACGCAAGGCTGTCCGCAACGTGTTCAACACCAATGACGAACTCGCGCTGCAGGATGGAACGCACGGCGGCTACTGCGACATCAAGGAAGAGAGCGATCATTATCGTGCGACGCTGGTGGTCGGTGTCAGCCACACCGTCGTCACGGCGCTCGACGGCACTGCGAAGCCATCGGTCCAACCCCGCGCGATCGTGCCGGGCGTCGCCCCCGAGAAACAGAAGAACGGCTGATCTGGCGAAGATGAATCGAAGCTGATGCCCGCGAAAAGGGCGGAACAGCTCTCACTGTCCCGCCCTTGAATTCACTCTAGCAAGACCTCGGCAGCAAGACCTCAGCCGAGCAAGGTGCCCGGCTCGACCTTCACGCCCGGTCCCATGGTCGAGGAAACTGCGACGCGCTGGATGTAGGTGCCCTTGGCGCCGGCGGGTTTTGCCTTGGCGACGGCGTCGGCCAGCGCCTTGACGTTTGCCACGAGCTTCTCCTCGGAGAACGAGGCCTTGCCGATCCCGGCCTGCACGATGCCGGCTTTCTCGACGCGGAACTCGACCGAGCCGCCCTTGGCGCCCTTTACGGCATTGGCGACGTCCATCGTCACGGTGCCGATCTTCGGGTTTGGCATCATGCCGCGCGGGCCGAGCACCTTACCGAGGCGGCCGACCAGCGGCATCATGTCGGGGGTGGCGATACAACGATCGAAGTCGATCGCGCCGCCCTGCACCTTCTCGACCAGGTCTTCGGCGCCGACGACATCGGCACCCGCGGCCTTGGCCTCCTCCGCCTTGGAGCCGCGCGCGAACACGCCGACGCGCAAGGTGCGGCCGGTGCCGTTCGGCAGGTTCACCACGCCACGCACCATCTGATCGGCGTGACGCGGATCGACGCCGAGATTGATCGCGATCTCGATGGTCTCGTCGAACTTCGACTTGGCGCGCTCCTTGACCATCTTGATGGCGTCCGCGAGCGAATAGAGCTTTTCGCGATCGACCCCTTCGCGGGCCTTCTTCAAACGTTTTCCAATTGCCATGGTCCGTTACCCCGCAACTTCCAGACCCATCGAGCGGGCGGAGCCCTCGACCATCTTCATGGCCGATTCGATGGTGTCGCAATTGAGATCCTTCATCTTCTTCTCGGCGATCTCGCGCACCTGCGCTTTCGTCACCTGGCCGGCGTTGTCGCGGCCCGGCGCCTTCGAGCCGGACTGGATTTTTGCAGCCTGCTTGAGGAAGTGGGACATCGGCGGCGTCTTCATCTCAAAGGTGAAGGAACGGTCCGCATAGATGGTGATGATCACCGGGATCGGGGTGTTCTTTTCTTCCTTCTGCGTCTGCGCATTGAACGCCTTGCAGAATTCCATGATGTTGAGACCGCGCTGACCAAGCGCGGGACCGATCGGGGGCGAAGGATTCGCCGCACCGGCCGGCACCTGCAATTTCAGGTATCCGGTCACTTTCTTGGCCATTTCACACTCCTCATGTTGCTCCGGAGGATTCCGGAAGCTTCACAGGACCGTGGTGCGGTTCGCATGACGGCTGGCGACCGTCAGTCCCCTTCCACGGCTCTTGCCCCTCCCCCGCGGCTTGCGGGGACAGGGGGCAGCGGTCAGACCTTCTCGACCTGACCGAATTCCAGTTCAACCGGCGTGGCGCGGCCGAAGATCGAGACGGCGACCTTCACGCGCGAGCGCGCCTCGTCGATTTCCTCGACCACGCCCGAGAACGACGCGAACGGGCCATCGGCCACCCGCACATTCTCGCCGATCTCGAACGACACCGACGCCTTCGGCCGTTCCACGCCTTCCTGCACCTGATGCAGGATACGCATCGCCTCGGCCTCCGAGATCGGCATCGGCTTGTTTTCCGCGCCGAGGAAGCCCGTCACCTTGGGCGTGTTCTTGATCAGATGACACGCCTCGTCGGTCAGCTTCATCTTCACCAGAACGTAGCCCGGGAAGAACTTGCGCTCGGCATCGATCTTACGGCCCCGGCGCACTTCCGTCACTTTTTCGGTCGGCACCAGCACCTGCTCGAACAACTCCTCGAGCCCGCGCTGCTTGGACTGCTCGCGGATCGATTCCGCGACCTTCTTTTCAAAATTCGAATAGGCGTGGACAATATACCAGCGCTTGTCCATCGTTTGAGTTCCGGCGCTTGTCATCAGTGGATGCCCAGCAAGAAAGTGACGAGATAGCGGATGATCTGATCGGAGGCGAAGAAGAAGACCGAAGCCAGCGCAACCATCACGAAGACCATGATCGTGGTGATCGTCGTCTCGCGGCGGGTCGGCCAGGTGACCTTGGCGGTCTCCGAGCGCACTTCCTGCAGGAATTTGAACGGGCTGAAAGCCATCGTTTGTGGTCCAACCGTCATGAGACGAATGAGAGATGTCAGGGGATCCGAACAGCCGTCGTTAAGCCCAACCCTCGTTTGAAGGATGAGCCGGCAAGCGGGCTCGTTTGTTCGGGGGATTTCAAGGCCGCGCCGGATATCCGCATCAAGCGGGCCGGCAGCAGGTGGCGGGTATGTACTGCGGCGACAGCAAAAGGTCAAGGTAGCGGAGACGGATGCGGACAGGTCCAACCACCCGACTGTCTCTCTCCGCCCGTGACCGCAGCCGTTAAGACATCCTTTACCATACCTGAGCAAGACTTTGGCCCGCCGGGGCCGGGCGCATCATGAAAGGAGAATTCCATGCCAAACCTGGAAGAGGCAATTCGCGAACGTGCCTACCACCTCTGGGTCGCCGATGGTCAACCCGAGGGCCAAGCCGATGTCTACTGGCTGAATGCCCAGCGCGAGATTTTGACCATGTCACTTGGAGGAGCCGCCGACTCGGAATCGGTTGCGACCAGGCCCGCCAAGAAGCCGAAGGCCGCCCGAAAGAGCAAGACCCGCGCGGCATAGTTCCGGTTCGAATCTCAAACTGTCGAAGGCTGCCAACTGGCTGATTTAGCTGGCAGGAGTGGCAGGGCTCGAACCTGCGACCCCCGGTTTTGGAGACCGGTGCTCTACCAATTGAGCTACACTCCTGCAGGGGACGAAAGCGCTGCGGCTCCGTCCGCGCCGTTTCAAGCATAGGGCATAGCCCGATTGCAAGCGTGGTCAACCCCAAACGCCCTGTTCAAGCCGCGGCTTCTGCGCCAGACTTGCAGCAGGCCCAAAAACAACAACCCCAAAAAACAACAACGGGAGAGCCCATGAATCCGCAAACCGCCGTCCGGCACGCCGCCAGCCCGCAAACACCCCCGCTCGCTCAAGCCAAACCGGAAGCGCTCGGGCTCTCGCCGATCCGCTTGCAGCGGATGTCGGACGCGTTCAAGCGCGAGATCGACAAGGGAACCCTCCCCGGCGCGACCGTCATGGTGGCGCGGAAAGGCCAGATCGGCTGGTTCGACTCGCTGGGCAAGCAAAGCCCGGCCACCTCCGCACCGATGGCGCACAATTCGATCTTCCGCATCTTCTCCATGACCAAACCGGTCGTCTCGGTCGGCATCATGATGCTGCTGGAAGAGGGCTATTTCCTGCTCAGCGATCCCGTCGCCAAGTACATTCCGGAGTTCGCCAGCCAAGAGGTCGGGGTCGAGCACAACGGCAAGCTCGAGCTCGTGCCCTTGGCGCGTCCGATGACGATCCAGGACCTGTTGCGCCACACCTCGGGCATCACCTACGATCACACCGGTAACGGCTTGGTGCAGCAGCTTTATCAGCAGTCGCGGCTGCGCAGCCGCAAGATCACCAACGCCGAACATGCCGCGCTGGTCGCAAGCCTGCCCTTGATGTGCCAGCCGGGCGCGGAATGGAACTATAGCCGCTCCACCGACATCCTCGGCCGCATCATCGAGGTCGTCACCGGCAAAACCTTGAGCGCGTTCCTGACCGAGCGGATTCTCGCGCCGCTGCAAATGGCCGAGACCGCGTTCCACACTGCGCAGGAAAATGCCGGCCGGCTCGCCGAGCCATTCGCGACCGATCCCTGGAACGGCGACAAGATCCAGCTCTTCAACATGCTGGAAAAGCCCGCGATGGAATCCGGCGGCGGCGGACTGGTCTCCACGACCATGGACTATGCCCGGTTCTGCCAGATGCTGCTCAACGGCGGCGCGCTCGACGGAATGCGGATCATCGGCCGCAAGACGCTGCAATTGATGGCCTCCGACCACCTCGGACCGCACGTCAAGATCCGAGGCGATCTGGTGCCGGCCGGCCACAGCTTCGGGCTCGGCTTTGCGGTGCGCACGCAAGCCGGCATTGCGCCGTTTTTGGGCTCGGTCGGCCAGTTTTTCTGGAGCGGCATGGGCGGAACGTTCTTCTGGATCGATCCCGTCGAGGACCTGTTTGCCGTGTTCATGTCGCAGGCCCCCGGCCAGCGCCAGTACACCCGCACGCTGGCGCGCAATTTGGTGTACGCGGCCGTCGACTAGTCTGGCGCGGCGCGCCCTCATTCTCGCTGTCATGCCCCGCGGAGGCGGGGCATCCAGTACGCCGTGACGTGAGTGAGACATCGAGAAGCCGGTGACTACTGGATCGTCCGCCTTCGCGGACGATGACATCCAACAATCGGCGCGCGCCCCAGCATGACGCGGCTCAACTGATCGTCGCGCCGCCGTCGATCACGATGGTCTGGCCGGTCATGAAATTGCCCGCGGCCGAACCGAGGAACACCGCGGCGCCGGCGATCTCGTCGGGAATGCCGATGCGCAGCAGCGGCGAGCGTGAGGTCGAGGCTTTGAGGTTTTCCGGATTTTCCCACAAAGCCCTCGCAAAATCGGTCTTGATCAGGCCCGGCGCAATGCAATTCACGCGGACATTGTGCTTGCCGTATTCGCAGGCGAGATTGCGCGCGAGCTGCATGTCGGCCGCCTTTGATATCGCGTAGGCGCCGAGGATGGTGGAGCCCTTCAGCCCGCCTATCGAAGAGACGATGATCACCGAGCCATCCTTGCGCTCGATCATCTGCGGCACCACCATGCTGGTCAGCCAGTTGTTGGCGACGATGTTGTTGTCGAGGATCTTGCGGAACTGATCGTCGGAAATGCCGCCGAGCGGACCATAATAAGGGTTCGATGCGGCGTTGCAGACCAGCACGTCGATCTTGCCGAAGGTGCGGTTGCTTTCGTCGACCAGATGCTGAAGGTTTTCCTTGCTGGAAATATTGGCTGCGATCGACGCCGCGGTCCCCTTCCCATACTTCTCGTTGATCTCCTTGGTGACCTCGTCGCAAACGTCCTGCTTGCGCGAGGAGATCACGACCTTGGCGCCGTGCTCGGCCATCCGCTCGGCGATGGCACGGCC
>VAZV01000250.1:26687-43827 GCA_005884765.1 Alphaproteobacteria bacterium | reverse complement strand
CCAGACGCCGATGGTCATGCGGCCATCGAAGCCAACCGACCACGCGTCGCGATAGCCGTAGCTGGTGCCGGTCTTGAATGCGATCCGTCCATGCACGCCGTTCTCGGGTGGCGGCGTGCCCATGAGCACGTTGGCGACCTGCCAGGCCGCCACCTGATCCAGTAGCCGCAGGGAATCGCGCGGGTCATCGTGCACGTTCATGATCTCGCGCAACGGCTTGGCGGTTCCGAGCCGCGCCAATCCGGCATAGAGCTGCGCCAGATCCTGCAAGGTGACGCCGACGCCGCCGAGGCCCATCGCAAGGCCCGGCGCTTCCTCCTTGGGCAGCACCAGATTGACGCCCGCCTGCCGCAAGCGCGACGACAGGCGGCTCGAACCGACGCGGTCGAGCAAGGCGATGGCGGGAACGTTCAGCGACAATTGCAGCGCTCGCTTGACTGGTACCGTGCCCTGATAGGTCATATCGAAATTTTCCGGCGCGTAAGAGCCGAAGCGGATCGGGCGATCGTCGATCAGGCTGTCGGGGTGAACGAAACCATCCTCGAAAGCGAGACCATAGATGAACGGCTTGAGCGTCGAACCTGGCGAGCGCACCGCGCGGGTCATGTCCACTTGTCCAGCCCGGCTGTCGTCGAAGTAGTCGGCCGAACCAACCCGCGCCAGCACATCGCCGCTCGCATTGTCGACGACGATGATGCCGATCGAAATATTCGCACCCAGGGCTATGGCACGATCCCGCGCCAACGGTTCAAGGACCTTCTGCAGGTTTGAATCCACTGTCAGCTTGATAATGGGCGCGTCTTTGACGATTGAAATTGCCTGGTCGGACGAATGCGGCGCCAGGATCGGCATCGGCTTGCGCAACCGCGGCACCGCCACGGCCTTCGCTTGAGCGGCGTCCTCTTTCGAAACGCGGCCTTCTTCCACCATGCGATCGAGCACGCGGTCGCGCGCGGCGCGGGCAGCTTGCGGATATCGATCGAGCCTCCTGGTTTCCGGCGACTGCGGCATTGCCACCAAAAGCGCGGCCTCCGCGAGCGACAGACGCTTCGGCTCCTTGCCGAAATAGGCGATCGAGGCCGCGCGGATGCCTTCGAGATTGCCGCCGAACGGCGCCAGCGCCAGATAGAGATCAAGGATCTGGTCCTTGTTCATCTGCCGCTCGATTTCGAGCGCCCGCACGATCTGCCGCAGCTTGGCATGGACTGAGCGCTGGCGACGCGGCTCCATCAGCCGGGCGAGCTGCATGGTGATGGTGGAGCCGCCGGAGACGATGCGGCCTCGCGTCGCGAGCTGAAACGCGGCCCGCGCCAGCGCCAACGGATCGACGCCGGCATGGGTGCGGAAGCGCTGGTCCTCAAAAGCCAGCAGCAATTTGAGATAAGCAGGATCGACGTCGGTTTTGGCATCGACCGGCAGCCGCCAGCGGCCGTCGGCCATCGCATAGGCACGCAGCAGCTTGCCATTGCGATCGACAATGGAGGTGGAGACTTCCCTCGCCTGCGTCAGCGGCAATGGCCCGAGCGAGACCACCCAGGCTGTGAAGACGCCGATCAGGATCAAGGACGCTGCGAAGAGCGCGGTAAACCGAATGAGCCGCGCTCTTCTCCGCGCGTCATGCCCGGGCTCGATCCGGCCATCCATGTCCTTGCTCTCGGGAACCAAAGTCGTGGATGCCGGGGTCGCGCCCGGGCATGACGAAGGAGTGTGAGGGTCCACCGTCTCGCTCATTTCGCGGCACGCACCTCGATCGCGCCCGTACCGGTACGGCCGTAACGCGAGGGATTGTACATGTCCTCGACGTAGGCCTGCGGCAGCACGTATTTGCCGGGCGATACCGCACGCACGACGTAGGCGACTGTGAACACCGCCTTGTCGTCGGCCGCGCGATCGATTGCCGCGGTGAAGCGGTCATCGCGGAATTCGGTATTTTCGGGCTCCTCGCCGTCCTCGATCCAGTCGAGCGTGCCGGTCTCGCCGGAGGAGACCAGATGCGGATTGTCGATCTCAAGGCCTGCGGGCAGATAATCCGACACCATGATGTGACCGAACTCAGGCTTGGCCTCGGTAACCTTCAGCACCACCGCAAAGCGGTCGTTCTGCCTGGCCTTTGAGATGTCGGCCGGCTTGCCATCGAGCGTGAAGTAATTGCGTTCGATCTTGAAGCCGTTCGAAGCCGCGGGCTCCGGCGTGATCGGCGAGCCGGAAACCGAAACCACCGCCTGCACCGGCGCATCGCCGGTATTGGTGATCCTGACCGGCTTGTCGGCCATCTCGCTTGCCCCGTAGCTGCGGTAAAGCGCGGTCTTCACCGGCGCGCCGTCGAGATCGAGCGTCAGCGTCTCCTTGGCGAGCACCCGCGCGGCCAGCACCATCCAGGCATTTTCCTGGGTCGAGGTGTAAGGCGTGAGCCCGCGCGCGGCTTCAACGTGCATCACCGCTTGCGTCAGCGTTGCAGGTGGCGCGTTGCCCTCGCCGGCCAATGAGATCAATGCCGCGGCGTCCCGCAGCGCCGAGCCGTAATCGACCCGGCCGAACTCCAGTGCGGGTTTCGGCGCGAGGCTGGCGAGGGCTGCGGCATAGACCCGCTCCGCGCGGTTGCGATCGCCGACCAGCGCCAGTGCCGCCGCAAGTTGCGATTTGGCGATTGGCGTGGCCAGATCGTTGAGCTTGGTATCGGCGAGATAGCGCAGGTCACCGATTGGCGCGGCACCATTGCGCGCCAGTACGTAAAGACCGTAGGCGAGATTGCGTCCGCCGTCCTTTTCCGGCTCATTGGCGTTGACCACCGAATTACGGATGCGATCGAGCGCGCTTTTGAACAGGATGTCCGGCACCGCAAATCCCTTTTCGCGGGCGCGGGTCAGGAAATCCGTCACATAAGCATCGAGCCAGGCATCGTCTCCGCCCGCCGACCACAACCCGAACGAACCGTTCGAGCCCTGCCGCGCCAACAGCCGGTCGATCGCGTCCTTGATGCGCTGGTCGACCTCGGTGTCGAGGGCGAGGTGCGCGCCGGCCGCGAGTTCGTTGACATAGAGCAACGGCATCGCGCGACTTGTGATTTGCTCCGAACATCCATGCGGATAGCGATCGAGCGCTTTCAGGATGGTCGCGGCATCGAGCGCCGTGGAAAGCCCCGCCGACAACGAAACGCTGCCGGTGCCCGGCACGAGATCAGCGAACATGTCCGAGGTCAGCGTCAGGCTCTCGCCCTTCGCCAGGGTCCGGATCGTACGGCGCGCCAGGATCTGCGTGGCGGCCTTGACGTCGAGCGCGTAGTGCCGTGCCAGCGTCAGGCCTTCCGGTCCCCTGATGTCGACGTCAAGCTGCGCGGTGCCGGCGCCGCCGGCATCGAGCGCCAGCGACATCGAACTGCGCTGCTTTGCGGCGAGCCTTACGGTGGTCGCTGGATTGCCGGATACCGTTATCGGCCCTGACGCCTTGACGTTGACGGTGTAGTCGCCTGCCGCACCCTCGACGTTGTCGACATCAAAACTCATGGTGCCATGATCGCCGTTAAGCAGGAAGCGTGGCAAGGTTGCCGTCAGCACCACGGGATCGCGCACGGTGACGTCAGCGGTGGCGCGGCCGAGCTTGGTCGCAGTCCAAGCCACCGCCATGACGCGTGCCGTGCCGGCAAATTCTGGAATATCGAAACTGATCTCGACCGTTCCGTCGGCTGCGACCGTGACAATGCCGGAATAGAGTGCGAGCGGCTTTTGCGACGGCGGACTACCCTGCAGCTCGGCGCCGGCATCGCCGCCCGACTTGATCTGGCCTCGCGTCCCCTGCATGCCGTCGATCAATTGGCCGTAGAGGTCGCGGATCTCGGAGGTCATCCGGCGCTGTCCGAGATAGTAATCGTCGGGCGCCGGCGGCTTGTAGTTGGTGAGGTTGAGAATGCCGACATCGACAGCGGCGACCACTACCTTGGCGTCCTCGCCAGGATTGAGGCCCCCAAGCTTTACCGGGATCTTCAAACTCGAGTTCGGACGCACCAAAGCCTGTGGTGACAGCTTGACCTCGAGCGTCCGCGTCTTCTTGTCGATGCCGAACCATTCCAGGCCGATCGCCCTTCCTGGCATCCGCAACGCTGCCGCATCGAGCGGGCGGCGCAACGTCGCCACCACGTAGGCGCCGGTGCCCCAATCCTTGCCGACGGGAATCTTGAGTTGGGCAGTGCCCTGCTTGACGTCGATGGTCTGCGTCGTCAAAAGCCGGTCGCCCAGCACGTTGACGGTCAATTTGCCGGCGGTGCGCGCATTGACTGACACCACCATGGTATCGCCGGACTGATATTCCGGCTTGTCGATCGAGGTCTCCAGCAAGTCCGGCGTGTCGGCGCTGCCGTCGGAATACCAGCCGACATCGAACTGCACCGAGGTCAGGGGACCGTCAACCTCGCTCGACTTGACGTCGAGGCGATAGCGGCCCGGCTGCGGCGACAGCGTGATCCGCGACGGCTGGTCGGCGGCAATGGTAAGATCGCCATCGGCTACGCGCGTCGTCGATTTGACCGGCTCATATTCCCAATACGAATTCTGCCGGTACCATTGATAGCGGGACTCGAGCTTCAAAAGCTCATAGCGCAGCCCGTCGCGGGCCAGGGTCTTGCCGTCCGGGCTTGCGAATATCACGTCGAAGACAGCCTTGTCGCCTTCGGGGACGCTCTTGCCACCGAACAACGGCTTGACGCCGATCATCGCGGTAGCCGGTGCCACTGGCAGCACCAGCTTGCGCTCGACCGCGCGGCCGCCGGCTTCCGCCATCCGAACGAAAATCTGCGCTTCCTGCGGACGCGTCGATGACGGCGGCTTGGCCAGACTGACCGGGAACGTCGCGACACCATTGGCATCGGCCTCCGGGAGATTCTCGATCGGGGTGCGCTCGTTGCTGTTGGTCTCTTCATCCGCGACGCCGAACTGGTAGCCGGTAAAGCCCGGCCGCTCCGCTGCCGGCGCGACCAGCATGTCGCCTTCGAGCTGCAAGCCGGAGGCCGGCGCGCCATAGAGGAAATGGCCGTCCACCTTAAGCTCCACAGGAGCCTCGGCTTTGATCAGCTTGTCCTTGGAAGTTAGGTCGAACTCGATGCGCTCCGGGACGTAATCCTCGACCATGAAGGTGGTTTCGCCGACCGACGATCCCTTGGGGTCGGTGAACGCCCGCACCCGCCAGGTGCCGGTCGGGACCGCGGAGTTGAGCGGAACGGCAAGCGACCTGCCGCCCGCGCCTTGATCTGCCAGCACGGCACGGCGGAATTCGACGCCGTCAGGCCGCTCGACCACCAGCGTCAGCGGGCCGCCGGTGACCGCATTGCCCTGGCCGTCGCGCAAGAGCGCTGTGAGGTACACGGTCTCATTGGAGCGATAGACGCCGCGCTCGGCGTAGACGAAGGCATCCGCGCCCACCGGGACTTCCCGGCCTTTGACGCCGCGATCGCTCAAGTCAAACGCGCTCGATTTCAGGCCGAGGAAAGCGTAGTCGGTCTTCTCGCCGGTGACGGTCAGCATTGCCGGCGACAGGCCGCCCTCGCCGCGCGCCAGCCCCGCCTCGAACAGCACGTGCCCAGAGTCATCCGTCTTGCGCGCGGCGAGGACTTCATTGTTGCGCGCGATCAGCCGCACTTCGGCGCGTGCGACCGCATCCGTCGAAGCCAGCGAATTGACGAACACATGAATGCCGTCATTGCCTGAAAATGCCGTGATGCCGAGGTCGGAAACGATGAACCATTGTGTGGCGAGCTGGTTGTCATCGTCACTCCCCGGCATTTTTGCCGCCGCCGTCATGACGTAGACACCCGCCTGCAGATCACCGAGCGCAGAATCGACCGGGAATGCCGTGGTGACGTCCTGATTGAGCGTGGGAGTGGTCGAAAGCTCGCCGGACCAGACTTTTACGCCGCGCTCGTCGCCGAGGCCGGAAAGCTCATATCGGCTGAGGCTGCGCTGGAAATCGCTATCGATCACGGCGTTGATCAGGTTGCGATCGCCGATCCGGAACACCGTCACGCTCACCGCCGGTGTGTTGACGCTGACGAGCGGAATGCCGCGCTGGCCAGTGCGCGGCAGCACGTAAGCGCGCCCGGTGAAGCGCACGAACGGCTTGCGGTCGCGCACATAGATATTGAATTCGGCCGATTTCGGCAGGCCTTCCCTCACCGTCGACGGCAGGCCCGCGCGCAGGTTGATGTTGTAGCGCTCGCCATGCTTCAGCCCATCGACGCAGAGCTGCCTGCCTTCAGAGGTCAGCGCGGGCTTGTCGGTACCGGCCAGGGCGAGGTACGGCGCAAAGTCGGTGCGCTTGGCAAGCTCTTCAGAGAACTGGAAGCAGGCCCGCGGCGACGCCGAGTCCGAATCCACCGTGTAATCCATGAGGCGGAAGCCATACTCGTCGCGCAGCTTTTCATATTGGCCGCGGACGTCGGCGACCTCGCGCATATCGAGCGACATCCGCATCGCATCCAGCGCCGGCCGCCACAGCTTGCGTTCGGACAAGGCCCGGCCGAGCACGGCGAGTGCATCCGCCTCGTCGCCGGCGTTAGCAGCGCGCTGGTAGGCGAGATAGGCCGCAGTCGAGGCGCGTTCCAGGAAGAAGGTCTGCTCGCTCGAATTGGAGGGCCGGATCTGGAAAATGGTGCGGGCGAGCCGCAGCCAATTGCTGCTGTCCTCCGGCGCCGTGGCGGCGATTTCCCCGAGGATTTGCAGGCCGGCGCGGAAGTCGTTGCGCTTGAAGGCGGCGTCGGCGTCGCTTCGCAAGGTCGTGCTGGGTTTGGCAACGGGGCCGGCTTCGCTCCTGATCTGGGCCTCAAGCTTGATCGCCGAATCCGAAAGATCGTCGCGCTTGAAGGCTTTTTCCGCCGCCTGCGCCGTGACCAGGCCAAGCGCCAGCGTTGCGCAAACTGCCGCGGCGCGAACCAAACCGATCATGATGGAACTCCATAGGCCGCGACGAACGCCGCGTGATGATGAGCAAATGCGCGAAAAGGTGACCGACTCAAGGCATCCATTGGGAGCAACGAAAACGTCGGGTGCGACATGACCGTGATATGCCCTCGGGCTGCCAGCAAAAACGCCTGCGGCGCCGCGTTAGCGGTGAAGGCGGAGCAATCCACCGTCTGGCTTTGTCGCTGGCTCAGGAAAAACGGTTCGGGATGGGCTTTCCCGGAGAGCGGATTTTTCATATTGTCGGTGCTATGAAGGCTTTGAAGCGATCCGGTCGCCGGACGGTCCCATAGCTCAACTGGATAGAGTAGCGGATTTCTACTCCGCGGGTTGCAGGTTCGAGTCCTGCTGGGACCGCCATTGCTAAAACGTTCTCTTTTCCCATCAATGGCTTGGCGTCGTGTTAGTCACCGTTGCCAAAACTGTTAGTCACTGGATGTTCTTCACGTGTTTCTACGGTTGTCCGCCAGCCCCCTGAGATTGCCAGCTACCCCCGCCCGCGCTTCAATAGCGCATGACCGCCCTCACCCGCCCCCAGAAGATCACCCTCGCCGACATGCGCGAGATGGGCGTGCGCGGCAACCTGATCTATTGCTCGGACTATCATTGCAGCCACTCGATCGCAATCGGCGCGGACCAATGGCCCGATGATGTCAGGCTATCCGATCTGGAATCACGGGTTCGTATGCAAGGCCTGCGGCAAGAGATCATGCATTCTGAGCGAGTCTGTCATCGGCAGCCGATGCCGCCGTTTAGATGTCTGCCCCGACCCACGGGAAGGCGTTGCTTTCCGGACCCGCTCGCGCAGCTGGTCCAATTCAGTCATTTGAGCAACAAGGGCTACGAGCGTTGCGATGCGCTGCTGATGGGAACTCGCCATAGGTCCGCCTCCTCTAAGGCCCCCCGGCATCCGAAAATCTATGTCGCCCAAAGACGGTCAGGGTGTCTGTCCGCTGCGCGACGTACGGCAAGAGGATTCGTAAAAATGCCTCCATGTAATTATCTCGGCTGCATGTCGATCAAGATAAACATGGAACTTCCGCCCGAAGTCGCCCGGCGTTTCGTCCAAGACATGAAGGCGTTCCACCGCGAGACCAACCCGATCAAGCGGGATGAGATCGCCGTGCGCCAGCTTCATGCACTCCGGGAGCATCGCAAGCCGAGCGCCCCAAACTGAGGCTTTCGGACTTGAGAGAACTGTTCGGGCAGATGCGTGATTTCGGCTCCGGCCGCCGGGCCGCAAGCGGTTGCTGCCGGTCCGTCGATCACCGGCGCACCGGTAACGACCCGCTCCACCGATGGGCGCGGCCTCGCCGAAGTCAAGGTGGCCGGCGCGACGCTCGTCGTTTACGCCGCGAAAGATGGTCAGGTCGCGCTCGATGGCGAAGGCGGCAATTCACCGTTCGCCGTCGCCGTCGTGGAGCGACTCGTGATGCCGGGTATCGAGATCAACAAGATGTTTCGGTTGGTGCGAGACGACGTCATGGAGGCGACGGCCGGCCGGCAGGAGCCATTCACTTACGGCTCGTTGCCCGGCAAAGAGGATTTCTATTTCGTCGAGAGATAGGCCGCGTCAAAAAAGAAGCGCGGATTTGTCCGCGCTTCGATCTTCTGCTCTCGAAAGTTTTCAGGTCAGTAGCAAGCGCGCGGATCGGCCTGGACGTACTGCCCCGAGGGGTAGCGATAGTAGCAGTTGCCTTGCGCCCAATAATAGCCGGGCTGCGAAGCGGCGGTGGCACCGGCGATCGCACCGGTCGCTCCGCCGATCACCGCGCCGGCCGCGGCGCCCGCCGCGCGGCCCGTCAGGAGGCCGCCGAGCAAACCACCGACCACCGCGCCACCAACGGCGCTCGCCGCCGGATCCGGCGGCGGCGGGGGCGGCGGCTCGTAGGCTCCGACCGGCGCCGCATCGGCGTAGGGAACGTCGTCGGCATAATCGTCGGAGACATAGGTGGGCGGGCCGTCCATCGGTTGCGGGTAGTAATACCAGACGCCCCCGACATCCCACCAATAGCCATCGCGTCCATTGTGCATTTCGTGATGCCAGCGCCCGCCTTCCCAGGCGAGATGGCCGCGATAGGCATGCCCGCCGAAATTGTGCGCCGGCGGCGCGCCGCGCGCGAACCGCACATCCGGTCCCCTGCCTGGCCCGGCGCCAGCGCCTGGCGGACGTCCTGGTAGCGCCCTGGGGGCCTGCACCGCCGCGTTGGGTGCCTGCACTGCCGCATTGGGGGCGTGCACAGCGGGCCTGCCCGGAGGTGGACCCGGCCTTTTGTCGTGTTCGTGTTCCTGCGCCTGTGCCGACAGCGCAAACACGGCCATGACGGACACCAACGGGACGACGATCTTCACTCGGCTGGACGCGTTCATTCTGGGATACCCCCCTCTTGAGCCAGGCCGCGAAAGGTCTAACGCGCATCTTTGCGTCAACCGACACCGCCTGCAATATTGCTGACAAGCTTGGTTCGCGCTGTCTTGTTACAAATCAGTAAGATCAGGGCAATTTGTGTCATTCCTCAGGCGAGTGAAAGGCGACTGCTTGCATTGCGATTCGATACCAAACGACGCGCTGGCAAACGGCTTTGGCCACGTCAGCTTGATCGAGAGGAAAGCGGCGACAGCATTACGATCGCGGCGATCAACGCGAGCTCCTTGCAAGTCCAGAGACGGGGAATCATGGCTGCCACTCCTGTTCTCAGGCGCGGGAGAATAGGAACGAGGCCTTTTGAATTATGTGATGGGAAGCACGAAGTGCCCTGATGTTTCCTATCGGGCCGGCTCGATGACGTTGCAGTTGGTTCGCCCCGACATCAGGCAATCCTGCATCTTGCTGGCGGCGGTCAGATCGTGCGCGAGCCATATCCCGACCGCCAGCAGCGCCAGTGCGATGATGAGACCGGCGATCGCGCCGCGGCGGCTATCGCCTCGTTGGGGTTCGCTCATCGTTTGCAACGGTTGACTGCGAAAATGCGGGACCTCAGGCCCCGCTTCTATCACGCCGACTTACCCGTTCAACCCCCGCCGCGGCGGGCATGGCGCGTCCTTCCGCACGCTCTGCACCACGGCGGTGATGTCGCGGATCCGGCTGCAGGAGGTCCAGACAAACGTCCTACTACATTGCCATTCGGCGCCCAGCTCGGCGTTCGAGATCGGCTTCGGATACGCGAGGGCGAGCGAGAGCAAGGCCGCCGCGCCGATAAGCGTCCCGGCAGCGCTGACAACAACGAGCTTTCTCGTCGTCCACGTGCCCATCATTTTTCGCCGCTCCTGTGAGGTGCCCGCACAATAGCTGCAAGCCATGCGTTCTTTTGTGAGTGAGATCACAATATGGCATGGATATTTGGTGGCGCCAGAGCGCGGTCGGCGCTACACCCCTGACGATTGCGTCAATCACGCATCGGTCGCAGATGCGTGATAAGAGAACCTGCAGATAACACGAACGAAAGTGACAAGGCCGTTCAATGAGTGGATTCAAGGAACCTGACTTCGCGGACCGGCAGAAGGCGGCGCAACAGGCGAAGCAAAATCTTCTGAACAAATTCCGTGCTCAACCCGGGCCCGATGATCCCGCGGTTGCCGCGCGTCTTGCCGAGCGTGCAGCGGTTGCGGCTGCGCGCGCCAAGGCCCAAGAGGCGCGGGACGCCGCCAAGGCCGAGCGGAAACGCCGTGAAGCGCAGGCCTTGGCCGAAGCCGCGGCAACGCTCGTTCGCGAGAAGGAAGAGGAAGCCGCGCGACAGGCAGCGCTGGAGGCGGAGCAGAAGGCCAAGCGCGATGCGCGCTACGCCGCACGCAAGACCAAGGGCAAGAAGAAATAACAACGCGGCATTGGTGCCTCGGCACGCTACACAGGCCCGTCTCCTGGAGGAGGCGAGCCTGGGAAGCTGCGACGCTTTACTTCTTCATTTCATCCTTCTTCATGCCGTCGTCCTTCTTCATGGCGTCCTTGGACATGGAGTCCTTCTTCATCCCGTCATCCTTGCCCATCTTGTCCTTGGACATGGAGTCCTTCTTCATGCCGTCGTCCTTGCCCATCTTGTCCTGGGCGAACGCTGCAGGAGCGAGTGCCAGGCTGAGCGAGAGAGCGGCGGCAGAAACGCCGAGGGCGATACGGGTGCGAATGGTCATGGTTGGTCATTCCCTTCCTGGAAAACCGGTTTCGAAAGCGACTGGTGCCGCTTTGGTCAGGGACGGTGCCGGACCGGCGTTCGTTACGCCGCGGCTCTAAAAAAATTTTTATGAAGGTGGCTTTCGAGGCACTTCACGGGGTATCAAGACAAGGGTTCGACACAATTTCGCCCGCGAAGCGCGTGTTAGTCCCCGGCGCACGCTTGAAGGATTGGGCCAAGCGTGCGTCGCAACAAGTCCGGCCCGTTGCCGAGACGGAGCTCGAACTAATCAAATTTAGCGAAAATCCGAAATAGACTCCGGCTACTATGCACACGACAGCCGGCTCAAAGACCCAATCAAAGGTTGTTCAGGGGAGTATCATGCTTACACGCCGTCATATCATCGCCTCCACGCTTGCCGCGCCGGCTATCCTGCGTTTCGGAACTGGAACCGCAAAAGCCGCCACCACGCTGAAGATTTCGCACCAGTTTCCCGGCGGCACCATCGACAAGGGGGATTTCCGCGACCGGCTGTGCCGGATGTTCGCCGCCGAGGTCACTAAACGCAGCGGCGGCGAGATATCAGCCGAAATCTACCCGAACTCCTCGCTGATCAAGACCAACGCGCAATTCGCCGCGATGCGCAAAGGCGCGCTCGATATCAGCCTGTATCCGATGCCCTATGCCGGCGGCGAATTGCCGGAGACCAATATCGGCCTGATGCCGGGCCTGGTCGCGACCTACGATCAGGGTCTGCGCTGGAAGAAAGAGCCGGTCGGCAAGGCGCTGACTGATTTCCTTGCCGACAAGGGCATCATCCTTCTGACCTGGGTCTGGCAGGCCGGCGGCGTCGCCAGCCGTTCGAAGGCCATCGTAGCCCCGGAAGACGCCAAAGGGCTCAAGGTTCGCGGCGGTTCGCGCGAGATGGACATGGTGCTGCAGACCGCGGGCGCCTCTGTGCTGTCGGTGCCATCGAACGAAATCTATGCCGCGATGCAGACCGGCGCCTGCGATGCCGGCATCACCTCCTCCACCAGCCTGATTTCGTTCCGGCTCGAGGAAGTCTCGAAATCCCTGACCTCAGGCGCAGGCGCATCCTATTGGTTCATGCTGGAGCCGCTGATGATGTCGAAGTCGATCTTCGACGGCTTGCCGAAGAAGCAGCAGGATATCATTCTCGCCGTCGGCGCGGAGCTGGAAGCGTTCGGCCGGAAAGGCGCGCAGGACGACGACGTCGAAGTCGCCAAGGTCTATGAAAAGGCTGGCGCCAAAATCAGCAAGCTCGATATCGCGACCGTCGGCAAATGGCGTGACATCGCCCGGGATACCGCATGGAAGGATTATGGCGCCAAGACCGCAACCGCAGCCAATCTGCTGAAGCTTGCGTCCGACGTCTCCGCGTGATGCACGCTCCGCTTACGGATCGTGAAGACCGTTCGAAGGCCGCCACGGGCAACAAGCTCTTGGCGGCGTTCGAATCCGCCCTCGCGTTCGTAAACCAGATGATCGTCGTCCTCGCCGCCGTGGCCCTCATCGCCGCTTGCGCGATCCTGAGCTACAGCGTGCTCAGTCGCGCCTTGTTCCATGCCGCCAACTACTGGCAGGACGAGGCCGCGGTGTTCCTGCTGGTTGGCGCCACCTTCATGACGTCGGCCTACGTGCAGGGACAGCGCGGCCATATCGGGATCGAGGCCTTTGTCGGGCTGCTATCTCCAGTCGCCAATCGCATCCGGCTGTGGCTCGTCGACCTTGCAAGCCTGTTGTTCTGCGCCTTCTTCACCTGGAAATCCTGGACGCTGGCGCATGAGGCCTGGACCGACGGCCAGGTTTCGAATTCGATGTGGTCGCCGCCGCTGGCGATCCCCTACGGCCTGATGGCCTGCGGCATGACGCTATTGTGCGTGCAGATCGCGTTGCAGCTCGTCATTCCCTTCAGCGCGGCCGCGCGCCGATGAGCGTGTTCGGAATTGGCCTCAGTTACGGGCTAGCGACCCTGTTTGCGATGTTCTCGGGCATGCCCATTGCATTCGCTTTGGGGGCTGTCGCGGTCGTGTTCATGGGCATCTACATGCCGGCGGCCTCGCTCGATACGGTGACGCAGAACGTCTACGAGGAAATGGCCTCGATCACGCTATTGTCGATCCCGCTGTTCATCCTCAAGGGGGCCGCGATCGGCAAATCCCGCGCCGGGCAGGATCTGTATTCGGCGCTTCACGCCTGGCTGCATCGCGTTCCCGGCGGCCTTGGGGTCGCCAACGTGTTTGCCTGCGCCTTGTTCGCGGCGATGGCCGGCTCCTCGCCGGCCACCTGTTCGGCGATCGGACGCTCGGCATTCTGTTGCCGCCCTCGATCACCATGATCCTGTTCGCGGTCGCCGCGGAGAAATCGTTGGGCAGGCTGTTCCTCGCCGGCATCGGACCGGGCCTGTTGCTGGTCACGCTGTTCGGCACCTATGCCGTAATCCGATTCCGAAAGGAATACGCCGCCGCCAGCGCCGCCTACGCCAAGAGCGGCACGACCTCGGCCATCCTGACCCGCGACGATTTCACCCTTGCCGAGCGCTTCAACGTGCTGCCGCGCGTCATTCCCTTCGTGCTGCTCCTGACCGGCGTGATGGTCGCGCTCTACGGCGGCTATGCGACGCCGTCGGAGACCGCAGGCCTCGGCGGATTGTTGGCTCTGGCGCTGATCGCGCTGATCTACAGCGTGTGGCGGCCGAGCGATCTCGCGCCGATCCTGAGATCGACGATCCGCGAATCCACCATGCTGATGATGATCATCGGCATGTCGCTCCTGTATTCCTATGTGATGAGCTATCTGCATATCTCGCAATCGGCGGCGGAGGCGATTGTCGCCATGCATCTGCCGCGCTGGGAATTGTTGGCGGCAATCCTGGTGATGGTGGTCGTGCTCGGCTTCTTCCTGCCACCGGTGTCGATCATCCTGATGACCGCCCCGATCATCCTGCCGCCGCTGCGCGCGGCGAACTTCGACATCATCTGGTTCGGCGTGGTCATGACCATCGTTATGGAGATGGGGCTCATCCACCCGCCGGTCGGCCTGAATATTTTTGTGATTCGCAACGTGGCGCCGGATATTCCGCTTAGCGAAGTGATATGGGGCACGCTGCCGTTCGTGCTTCTGATGATGGCCGCAGTGCTGGTGCTGTGCTTCCTGCCGGGAATCTCGACCGCACTGCCCGACCTGATCATGGGACCGGACGGGGGAAGGTAACGATGCCGTAGGGTGGGCAAAGCCAACGGGTCGCGCGAAGGCGCGCCCGATGACAGGCTCCGCGTGCCCACCAGGCAAGTGCGCAAACGAAATGGTGGGCACGGCGCAAGCGCGCCTTTGCGCCCCCTACAGGCTACTTACGATTCGCCTCTTCTTCGCATTGAACGCCCCCGCCACCCGGCTCGCAGGCTGCCGGCCAATTAGCTTGCTCATCTCATTGGTCGCCGCCACCAGCCTCGTCATGTCGACGCCGGTGTTGATCCCCATCCCTTCGAGCATATAGACCACATCCTCGGTCGCGACATTGCCGGTCGCGCCTGGCGCATAGGGGCAACCGCCGAGCCCGCCGGCGGCGGAATCGATCGCGCGCACGCCCTCGTCCATCCCGGCATAGAGATTGGCGAGCGCCTGGCCGTAAGTATCGTGAAAATGCATCGCGAGACTGGCCGTCGGCACGCGCTCACTCACCGCGCGCAGCATCTCTTTTGCCTTGCGCGGCGTGCCGACGCCGATCGTGTCGCCGAGCGAGATTTCGTAGCAGCCGAGATCCGACAGCGCTTGCGCGACATCGGCGACCGCCTGCGGCTTCACTTCGCCGTCATAGGGACAGCCAAGCACGCAGGAGACGTAGCCGCGGACCTTGACGCCATCGGCCTTGGCGTGCGCCAGCACCGGCCTGAACCGCTCGATCGATTCCGCAATCGAGCAATTGATGTTGGCGCGTGAAAACCCTTCCGAAGCCGCAGCGAATACTGAAACCACCCTGGCGCCGGCCGCACGCGCCGCCTCGTAGCCCATTTCGTTCGGCACCAGTACGTGAAATTCGCCGGCGAGTTGGCTAACGCCGCGCAGCACCTGATCCGAACCGACCATCTGCGGGATCGCCTTCGGCGATACGAAGGCGCCGACCTCAACCGTGCGCAGTCCGGCACCGACCAGCGCCGCGATGAAAGCGATGCGCGCCTCGACACTGACGGGAGTCTTTTCATTTTGCAGGCCGTCGCGCGGCCCCATCTCCACGATGCGCACGGTATCGCTCATGGCGACCTCCGAAGCCTATCATTCGCCCACGGGTTCGACTTCGGCAAGCTCGACGCCCTCTTGCACGATATCGCCAACCTTACACTTGATGGCCTTGAGCACGCCCGCAAACGGAGCGCGTAAGGTCTGCTCCATTTTCATGACCTCGAGCGTGAGGATCGGCGCACCTTTTTCGAGGGTGGCGCCTTCCTCGGCCAGCAGCGCCACCACCGTGCCCGGCAAGGGCGCGACGATCTTGTCCTCGCCGACCAGTTCCTCGGTTTCGCCGCCGAACGGATCGATCCAATGCAGCTCGAAGCGGCCATTGCGGGTGCGCAGATAGAGCTCGTGACCTTCGACCACGGCCATTACTCGCGACATCACGCCATCCAGTGTCAAATTAGTCTCACCCTCGTCGTTGAGCGCATAGGCGAACGCAATCTCGCGTTCACCGATGGTCAGGGTCGAGGGTCCATTGCCGTATTGCAATGCGACCGTCTGTTCGGCGCCCTGCCCCTGGCGGAACGAAAACGCCCGCTGCCGCCGGCCCACCGGCATCCAGCCAAAGGTCCGCCATGGCGAATGCGCCTCGGCGCGCGCGGTCTTCTGCTCGTCGGCGAGGATGGCGGCAACCGCAGCGCCAAGCTCGAGATCGCCCGCCGTCGTTGCCGCTGCCGTGAGATTGCTCAATTCGCGCTCGATGAAACCGGTATCGATCGCGTTGGTGCGCACCTCCGGATGCGTCACCAGGGCGGAGAGGAACGGAATATTGGTGACGATGCCGCGGACGTCCGTCTGTTCCAGTCCGCGATTGAGTTTGTCCATCGCGGCCTGCCGCGTCGGCGCCCAGGCGATCACCTTGGCGAGCATGGCATCGTAATACGGCGACACATGATCGCCGGCGCGATAGCCGGCGTCGATCCGCAGGCCGTCTCCGGCATCTGGCGTCCGCCAGGTCTTGATGCGGCCGACCGACGGCATGAAATTCTTGGTCGGATTTTCCGCATAGACGCGCGCCTCGATGGCGTGCCCGTTCAGCTTGATCTGGTCCTGCGTCAGCGGCAGCTTTTCGCCGAACGCGACCCGTAGTTGCCACTCCACGAGGTCGATGCCGGTGATCAGTTCGGTCACGGGATGCTCGACCTGAAGGCGCGTGTTCATCTCGATGAAGAACACTTCCTTGCCGTCGGAGACGAATTCGATGGTGCCGGCGCCGACGTAATTGACCGCGGCCGCCGCCTTGCGCGCGGCGGCGCTGACGACTTCGCGCTGGCTGGCATCCAGCGTCGGCGACGGCGCCTCCTCGACCACTTTCTGATGCCGCCGCTGCAGCGTGCACTCGCGTTCGAACAACGACAAGAGATTGCCGTGGCTGTCGCCGATCACCTGCACCTCGATATGGCGCGGGTTGTCGAGGTATTTTTCGATCAGCACGCGATCGTCGCCGAACGCGGCCTTTGCCTCCCGTTTGGCGCTGACGATGGCCGGTGCAAGCTCGCCAGCGGAACGCACGATGCGCATGCCGC
Source organism: Alphaproteobacteria bacterium (assembly GCA_005884765.1). GTDB lineage: Bacteria > Pseudomonadota > Alphaproteobacteria > Rhizobiales > Xanthobacteraceae > Bradyrhizobium. The sequence continues at coordinate 26,997 of VAZV01000250.1, read as the reverse complement.
GGCCACCGCCGCCGGCTGACGCCTTGACCAGGATGGGAAAGCCGATCTTGTCAGCAGCCTTTTTGAGCGTGGCCTCATCCTGGGCTTCGCCGTGATAGCCCGGCACCAGCGGCACGCCCGCCTTTTCCATCAGCGCCTTGGCGCCCGATTTGGAGCCCATCGCGATCATCATCGCGGCCGTCGGACCGACGAATACCAAGGAGGCATCCGCGCAGGCCTGCGCAAATTCGGCATTTTCCGACAGGAATCCGTAGCCGGGATGCACGGCCTCGGCGCCGCTTTGACGTGCGGATTCGATGACGCGCTCGAT
>VAZV01000250.1:0-26575 GCA_005884765.1 Alphaproteobacteria bacterium | reverse complement strand
AGCGTACGAAATCGCCGGTACATTTTCGAGCGATCCATCGTCACATCCGGAACAGGCCGAATTTCGTCGGCTCGATCGGCGCGTTCGCTGCCGCCGACAACCCAAGTCCTAGCACGAGCCGCGTATCGGCCGGATCGATCACGCCGTCGTCCCAGAGCCGGGCGGTGGCGTAATAGGGATTGCCCTGGCTTTCATATTGCGCACGAATGGGCGCACGGAACTTGTCTTCCTCCTCCGCCGACCAGGTCTCGCCCTTGGCTTCGATGTTGTCGCGACGGACCTGGCTCAGCACCATGGAGGCCTGTTCGCCGCCCATCACGGAGATGCGGGCGTTCGGCCACATCCAGAGGAAACGGGGATTGTAGGCGCGGCCGCACATGCCGTAATTGCCGGCGCCATAGGAACCGCCGATCACCACGGTGAATTTCGGCACCCCGGCGGTCGCGACCGCCGTCACGAGCTTGGCGCCATCACGCGCAATACCGCCGGCCTCATACTTCTTGCCGACCATGAAGCCAGTGATGTTCTGCAGGAACACCAGGGGGATGTTGCGCTGGCAGCACAGCTCGATGAAATGAGCGCCCTTCAGCGAGCTCTCGCTGAAGAGGATGCCGTTGTTGGCGATGATGCCGACCGGATAACCCCAGATATGCGCGAACCCGCAGACCAGCGTTTGACCATAAAGCTTCTTGAACTCGTCGAACTCCGAGGCGTCGACCACGCGCGCGATGATGTCGCGCACGTCAAACGGCTTGCGGCCGTCGATGGGTACCACGCCGTAGATCTCCTCCACTGCAAACAACGGCTCGCGTGGCTCACGCATGTTCAGCGCGGCGCGCGCGGGCGCCTTGAGTGTTGCGACGATACGCCGTGCTATCCCGATCGCATGCGCATCGTTCTGCGCATAGTGATCGGTCACGCCGGACTGCCTTGAATGCACGTCGGCGCCGCCGAGCTCTTCCGCGGTCACCACCTCGCCGGTCGCAGCCTTCACCAACGGCGGTCCGCCGAGAAAGATGGTTCCCTGGTTGCGCACGATGATACTCTCGTCCGACATCGCCGGGACATAGGCGCCGCCGGCGGTGCATGAGCCCATCACAATCGCGATCTGTGGGATGCCTTGTGCCGACATCTGCGCCTGGTTGTAGAAGATGCGGCCGAAGTGGCGCTCATCAGGGAAAATCTCGTCCTGCATCGGCAGAAAGGCGCCGCCGGAATCCACCATATAGACGCAGGGCAGATGGTTCTGCCGTGCGATATCCTGCGCGCGCAGGTGCTTCTTCACCGTCATCGGATAGTAGGTGCCGCCCTTGATGGTCGCATCATTGGCGACGATGATGCATTCGCGTCCCGAGATCCGCCCCACTCCGGTGACGACGCTCGCCGAATGCACGTCGCCGCCATAGAGTCCATAAGCCGCCAGCGGCGACAGTTCGAGAAAAGCCGTGCCGGGATCAACCAGCAGATCGACGCGCTGCCGCGCCAGCATTTTGCCGCGCGACGTATGTCTGGCTCTGGAGACCTCGCCGCCGCCGCCGGCAACGAGGCTGAGTTTGTCGCGAAGCTCCGCGACGAGGACACGCATGACTTCCGCGTTGCGGGTGAAATCGGATGAGGCAGGGTCGATGCTGGAATGAAGCGGCATGGCTTTCCGCGGGTTATGGTGCGCCGCAAATATCTGGCGGCAATCCTTGGCGCCAAATTCTTGGCGGCAAATCCTTGGCAGCAAATCCTTGGCAGTCAGGCTAATGGGTCCACGGCTCGCCGCGCCGGAACGCGAAATTATCGGCATAGGCGGCCTGGCGGCGAGCCGGTTCCTTTGGCTCGATCACCTGGTAGGGGATGCCCGTCCGTTCGCAATAGGCAACGGCCTCTTCCTTGCTGTCGAAACGCAGGCTGAGCTGCTGTTTCATGTCGCCCGAAGAAGTCCAGCCCATCAGGGGCTCGACGTCGCGCGGCTGCTCCGGCTCGTAATCGAGCCGCCATTCCCGGGTAGATGCCCTGCCCGATTGCATCGCGTTTTTGGCGGGCTTAAAGATGCGTGCGATCATGGATGGTCGGACCCCGTAGGCTATGCGACATTGGGAAGCGCTTGGTAGGCATGGCCGGGATAGTATAGACACACCTTTCAGGGATTTGATTGGTGATTCCCGCCCCGGTTAGCTTCACGACCGGTATAATCACTAAGCCGCGCTGTGACAATCTTGGCCGTGGTGCGGTCTTCTCGAAAGCAGTTCGAAGCGGCTCCCATGAAAATCAACGCAACCCTGCCCGACAAAGGACGAGACCTCCGCCTTGACCTGTTTCGCGGCGTCGCGAACTGGGCGATTTTCCTGGATCACATTCCCGACAATGTCGTGAACTGGGTCACCACCCGGAATTACGGGTTTAGCGACGCCGCCGATCTCTTCGTTTTCATCTCCGGCTATACCGCCTCCTTCGTCTACGCCCGGATGATGCTCGAGCGCGGCTTCATCGTCGGCGCCACGCGCCTTACCAAGCGCGTCTGGCAGCTCTACGTCGCCCACATCATCCTGTTCGTGATTTATATTGCTGCAATCAGTTATCTCGCGCTGCGCTTTGGCGATTCCGAGATCATCAACGAGTTCAATGTCGCAGGCCTGGTCGACAATGCGACCGAGACGCTGCGGCAGGGATTGTTTCTGAAGTTCAAGCCGGTCAATCTCGACGTGCTGCCGCTCTACATCGTGCTGATGGGATTATTCCCGCCGGTGCTGTGGATCATGCTGCGCCAGCCCAATTGGACCATGCTGGCATCGATTGTGCTATGGCTGACAGCCCGGCATTTCGGCTGGAATTTTACCGCCTATCCCGCCGGCACCTGGTATTTCAATCCGTTCTGCTGGCAGGTGCTGTTGATGGCGATCACCAATTCGCCGATCACGTTGTACGCGTGCGTCGCCTATCTCGTATTCGCACTGATCATGACCATGGCCGGCCGGTTTCCGGATTTCGGGGGGCTGTTCCCGCACTGGCTCTATGCAACCTTCAATCCCAACGACAAGACCTTTCTCGCGCCCTATCGCTTCGTCCATTTCGTCGTCATCGTCATCATGGTGATCCGCTTCATTCCGAAGGACTGGCCAGCGCTGGAATGGAGGGTGTTCGATCCGCTGATCGTCTGTGGTCAGCAATCGCTCGCCGTGTTCTGCGTCGGAGTGTTCCTCTCCTTTGTCGGGCACTTTGAATTGATGATGAGCTCCGGCTCGCTGTTTGCGCAAATTTTCGTCAGCGTCACGGGAATAGCGATCATGACCACCGTTGCCTATTACATCTCGTGGTCGAAAAGGCAGGACAAGCCGCTCCCCAAGCCGGCGGGCCCACCCAAGACATCGGTGCCGGACAGGACGACTGCGCCGGACAAGGCAGCGGCACCCGCCAAGGCGGGGTGAGCGAGGCAAATTGACAATGCAAACTGCAGGGCCCTCTCCAACGCTGAGCTCAAGAGGGCGGCTTGATCACCAGTCTGCCCCTGGTTGAGAATCCACCCCAGTCGGAGGACCACCCGATAGCGGGAGCTGGTAGCCGCTTGGCGGGATCCCTGGTGCGCGGTCCCTGCAATGCAAACATGGCGCCTTGAGGGTCGATGCATCGGGCAATACCGCAGTTGTCCGGCAGATCGTGTGGGCCCAGCGAGATCCGGCCGCCATCTTCCTCTACCCGCCGCAGCGCCATGTCGATGTCTTCGACATTGAAGTAGTAAAGCCAAAACGGGACTGGCGCGCTCGCGTGCTTGGTGAACATGCCGCCGAGCGTGCCCCCGCCCGCGGCAAACAGGTGGTAGGAGGGCAACGGGCCCGTATTGGGGTCCATCTCCTGCCAATTGAAAAGTTTTTCGTAAAACGAAAATGCCTTGTCTCCATCAGCTGCAAACAACTCATGCCAGCCGACGCTTCCGGCGTCGCCCAGGTCACCGGAACCCGCGAGATCGGGTCGCAAAGCATCAACCAAGGCAAACGTCGCAGTTTGCGGATCCGTCACCACGGAAATGCGGCCGATATTGCTGTCCGTGGGCGGGACGTAAATGGTGCCACCGCGATGCTTGATCCGTTCAGCCGTTTGATCCACGTTCTCGACGGCGACATACCCCACCCATCTCGGCCTCGCACCCATTTGCAGCGCCTGTTGCGGCAGACCCATAAGTCCGCCAACGGGTCCATGCCCGGCCGAAAATAAAATGTAGGTGAATTCGGCCGTGGACGCGTCTTGTCCGCTCCAGCCTACGACACGGCCGTAAAACGCCTTTGCGGCTGCGATGTCTGTCGTCAACAGTTCGTACCAGACGAAACGTCCGTGCTGATCGGCCACGCCGATTTCTCCACTCGACCTAATGGTCCGATCCTAACGTTCGCATCCAGTTTCGGCGAGCGTTCTGGCGATGGTTCGCGAATGTCAAATCCAATCCACTGGGATGCTTGCACTGCCACGCCGAGCGGCGCTCGCCGAGGTTGTCTCGAACCTTTGCGTCACGGAAACGCCGATAAACGTTCATCAACATGAATGAAAACTGAACATCGCGTCGCATCATCGTGTAGGAGACAGCCTTGCACGGCGCACCTGCCAAGCGTAGAATTATTTTGCTCTGGACTCGAAACTCTCAATTACTGGAGGATGCGACTATGTCACGGGTGAAGCAAGCTTCGAAGAAGAAGCGAGTGACCAAGGCCGCCATACCGGCGTTAGGGGCCGCCGGATTGACTTTCTCGCTAGCGGGCGGCGCATCAGCGTCGGCGGTGCCGGCAGCAGATGTGCAGCCGACGACGAATCTCGTGCCGAACCAGGCGCTCACGCTGGGCGACGAGGAAATCGCCGACGTCAGTTTGGCGACGTTCCATCTGTTCGACAAGGAGAACACGGGAGACGTTCGCGGTGGCGTACAGTTCGCCAGGGGTTGCGGTTGTGGTGGCTGCCGAGGCTGCCGCGGCTGCGGAGGCTGCCGCGGTTGTCGAGGTTGCGGTTGCGGTGGCTGCGCAGGTTGCGGAGCTTGCTGCATCTCGTGGGGCTACTGCCGCATTTGCTAAGTCGCTGCGCAGGTCGATCGACGCGCTTGACAAACGAATATCGAAATGGCCGGGTCCGACAATGTCGACCCGGCCGTTCCATGTCTGGTTGGGGCGCCGCGCCTCATCCGCGCGCCAGTGGACGCGGCGACGAAGGCCTGCCCGGTTTCCAATCTTTTCAAAAAATGCTAGCGCCCGAACTGGAGTTATATTTCTGCGGCGGTGCTTCGGGGTGATTTGTAAAATGCGCGTGCTGACGTCATGAATGGCCAACGCAACAGGACCAAGAAGAGCCGCCCGACGCGGCCCCCAAACAGGGACATCCTGCGGTTCGCGCCGAATTTTACCGCCTATGTGCTGCCTCCTGATGTCGTATGCCTCTATTCGGAGGACCGGAAATTTTTCCTTCACGGCAAGCTCTATTGCGCCCTCGCCGCGGCAATCGGAAAAACCGGCAAGCGTGCTGCGGACCTTATCCGCGAATTGGCCAAAAATTTTCCGTCTGACAAAATCGAGGAAGCTCTCGAGCGGCTGATCGAACGCCGCTACGTCGTGGCGGCCGTGCCCTCTTCCGACGGCACCGTTGCCGGTTACTGGGCAAGCCTCGGGCTGCGCCCCGGGGTTGCGGAGCAAAATCTCGCCAATTGCCGCGTCCGCATCGAGGCGATCGATGTGAAGGGGGCGGCACAACTGAGTTCGGCCCTGACCGAGCTCGGCGTCAATGTCGTTAACCGCTCGCCCGATCTGACGATTACGCTGGTGAACGATTATTTCGAACGGCGGCTCGCCGAATTGAACAAGCAGCGCGTGGGGGACAAGACGCCGTGGATGCTGGTGCAGCCTTCCGGCGTTTTTCCGCTGGTGGGCCCTCTGCTGGAGCCGGACCAGACCGCCTGCTGGACCTGCCTGTTCGACCGCATGATCAGGAATCGCGAGATCAAGGGATTTCTCGATCGCGGAGGGGCGTGCGCGATCGCCGTTTCGCCGCTCGCCAATAACGTTTTGGGACAAAGCGCCATCCAGTTTGCGGCCGTCGAAATCGCCAAGGCGGTTGCCTCTGGCTTTCGCACCGATCTGCGCGATCATATTGCGAGCTTCGATCTGTTGGGCGCGACCATTGTCAAGCACTACGTGGCGCGCCGCCCACAATGCCCGACCTGCGGCAGCAAAAAATTGCAAAATCCGCGCCGTGCGCCGCAGCCGATCGAGAACGGTCCCAGCGCCAAGCTCGTCATGACCAGCGGCGGATATCGCTCGGTCCCGTCGCGCGTCACGGTTTCACGCTTCCGGAAACACGTCAGTCCCCTCACCGGCGTCGTGAAGCGGCTTGAGCCGATCGAAGCCGACCTGCCGATGAACACCAACTTTTTTGCGCAGCATAACTTTTCGGCCCCGGCCATGAGCGTCGATCAACTCAGATCGGGACTGAGCGGAGGCAGCTTTGGCAAAGGCTCGACATCCGAGCAGGCCGAAGCGAGCGCGCTAATGGAAGCGATCGAGCGCTATTCGGGAATTTTCCAGGGTGACGAGATCAGGATGAAGCGGCGCTTCACCGATTTCGCACCGGGCGATGCCATCCTGGCCAACGACGTCCAGCTCTTCAGCGAGGCGCAATTCCAGGCGCGGCACGAACCTGCCCAGGAAGATTCACATCCTGTCCCGGACCCCATCGATCCCGCGGCCAGCATCGAGTGGTCGCCGGCGTGGTCATTGCGCGACCAGCGCTTCCGGTATCTGCCGACCGGCCTGATGTACTTCTTCTATCGGGACTTCCATACCGATTCCAATGGCTGTGCCGCCGGCAACACGCTCCAGGAGGCGATCGTCCAGGGCTTCCTCGAACTCGTGGAACGCGATGCCTACGCGATCTGGTGGTACAATCGTTCATCGCGATCTGAGGTTGATCTCAGCGAGTTCGACGATTCCTACATCCGCGATATCAAGACCCAATTTACCGATGCCGGACGCAGGCTGTGGGTGCTCGACGTCACCAGCGATCTCGGCGTTCCCGCCTATGTCGCGATCATGCACTGGATGAAGGACGGCCAGGAGAATATCGAGTTTGGTTCCGGCGCGCATTTCGACCGCCGCATTGCCTTGCTGCGCTCGCTGACCGAGCTGAGCCAGTTCCTGTCGATTGGCCTGATGGGCGGTGGAAGCGGCGACAAGTCGAGCCTCGACGGCGTCACACCGTTGCGCCTGGAGAATTATCCGTTCCTCGTCCCGGCGAACTGTCCGACCGTTGCGCCGGAACTTGGCATCCATGTCCCGCTCGACAACGCGCGCGATCAGGTCAATGCCTGCGTCGAGATTGCCCGCCGGGCGGGTTATGATTTCCTCGTGCTCGATCAGACCCGACCGGACGTCGAAGTCCCGGTGGCGCGGGTGATCGTCCCCGGCCTGCGGCACTTCTACCGCCGTTTCGGGCCGGGCCGGCTTTACGACGTTCCGGTAAAACTTGGGTTGCTCGATCGACCCTTGCCGGAAAGCGAACTCACGCCGTTCCTCCCGCATACCTGAAGGGTGATCCCACTTGCGCTCTCCCCCGAAAAAGAGAGGGCGGAAAATCGCGCCGCTTGCCATTGCCGCCCGGCTGAACGCCCGCGTCATGCTCGAAGCGCAGGCCGATGGAAGTATCGCCGCCTGCTTTGACGGCTATTCGGCTGGCCTGGGAAAGTTCAGCGCCGACGCGATCGACCGCGCGCAGGGCCTGCGCGCGGGCCTGCCGTTCGACCGGTTCGCCCGGGGCAGCGGCAATGCCGACGAGGAAATCGACCTCATGGTCCGGCGGTTGGGCCGCCGCGGTCTTCTGGAGTACCGGCTGGGGGACCGCAGCGGCAAGAAGGACCGGGTCGTCATCGAACCGCAGTTAGCCGATTATTGGCCGCAAGCCTCAAAGCTTAGCGCCTCCGACACAATCGTGCTGTCTCGGTTCGCCTATCTGCGACGGCGCGGCAATGACATGATTTTGGAGTCGCCGCGTGCCGGCGCGTTGTTCAAGGTCTGCGATTCAAAAATTGCTGGCGCGATTGCCGCGTTGGCCGCGCCGCAAAAGATCAGCCGGCTCCGGCGGCAAGCGGGCTTTCCCGGGATGGAACTGCTCGGCTTGCTGGTGGATAGCAAAATCCTCTTCAAGATCGGCGGCGGCGATGGCCGCCGGGCGAGCGAGGGGGACGAAAACCTCGTACTTTGGGACTTTCATGATCTTCTGTTCCACACCCACAGCACGGAAGGCCGGCAGGCCAACCCACTGGGAGGGCTCTATCCCTATGCCGACGTCATCGCGCCGCCACCGGCGGTGAGGCCGCACTGGCCCGGCAAGAACATCGACCTGAAACCGTTTTCGGTTGCGGCCGCGGAGACGATCTCGCCCTACGCAAAATTGGTGCGCCAGCGTCATTCGATCCGTGAGTTCGACGACCAGCAACCGATTACGCTCACCGAGCTTGCGAAATTCCTCGAGAGCACCGCCCGCGTTCAATCGCATTGGACCAGCAAGCTCGATTTTGACGGCGACGGTCCTGACATCGATTACACCACACGGCCGTATCCGGCCGCCGGCAGCGCTTACGAACTCGAACTCTATCTGGCCGTCGCCAACTGCGAAGGGCTGGAGCGCGGGTTCTATCACTATGATGCCGATCAGCACGCGCTGGCGCCGATCGGCGCAGGTGCGCCGGAACTGGGGCTTTTGTTTCAAGGAGCGGAATATGCGATGGACGTCGCTGCTCCGCCGCAGATCCTGATCACGATTGCGGCCCGCTTCAACCGGATATCCTGGAAATACAGCGCCATCGCATATTCGCTCATCCTGAAGGATGTCGGCGTGTTGATCGGGATGCTCTATATGATGGCGACCGACATGGGGCTGGGCGGATGCGCGATCGGCACCAGCAACATCGATCTGTTCGCGAAAATGACAGGGATCGATTTCCACATCGAAGGCCCCGTCGGCCAGTTCGCCCTCGGGCGGGGCGCAAAGCCCGCATGATTACCGAATGTGCTAATTTGCTTTGACCACATCCGTTTCGAGGCATTGCAGCAGATACGCCGTGCGCTCTCTCGGCATTATCTTTTGGACGTCCGCCTTGTGCGCACATTCGCGCTGCTTGATCTGCTCGGCGCGGCGTTTTTCCGCTGCTTCCCGGTATTCCGGAGCGACCGAGGTTGGATCAACGAGCTTTTGCGCAGAAACGGATGTCGTAAGAAACAATGAAATCAGCGTGAAACGAATGAAAAGATTCAATGGGTCCTCCTACTATTAACTCCCTCGAAAAATCTACGAGTTGGAATTGCAAAGATTGTGCCGCTGCCGATCTTCGCCGTCAACTGCCGGATCCGGCGTGACCGACCACAGCAGCAGCGGATCACGATTTGGACTGGAGGGCCCTTCCTGCGAGAAGGATGACATGTGTCCGGACACGGACCATCCTAGCCAGCGCCGTAAAAAAATGCCCCATCCCGGAAGTGTGCGAGCCACCGGAATGAGGCGAAGTGCTGTGGGTACTCTAACAAGACGTCCGTCAACGGTCGCCCATCGACGAGCGCTAAATGCGTTTCTGATTCGGGCACGTTGGGGGCGAGATCGAGTCGGAACTCGGATCAATCGAGTCTGGTTTGCGCTTGTCTCAACGGGAAGCCGACCGACAGCCTGGCCGATCGCGTGCCAGCAGAAAAGGTTGTCGATTTCCCGAACGACACGCGCGAGGCTGCGGGCTGCCGGTGATTGCAAAACCGGCGCGAAGATAGTGTGCCCGGCAGCGGATAATTCAATGGGACAACCTGAGGCCGGCTGGGTCGACGCGCACTGTGTTGGTACTCCTCAGGCCCCTTCACGGCCCACGACAAGATGAGCCGCCGCCGTCGATCGCATAGAACGAGGAACCGCCAGCGGCTGGCGGGCGATGCAAGACACCGGAAGCGGTAACCGACCATTAATCATATAACCCCATGATTTGAGCTGAGACTTTGGTGGGCAATCGCGCATGAGCCGTCGCTGGATCCTCCACGCGACAGCTTTTTGTTTGTTGATTCACGGCGAGAAATCTTGCGACGGAGGCTGACATCGTGAGGATCGCAAGTGGCTGAGACGCCGGATAAACAGATACAAGTGGATAAGGAGCCTGTGGCCCCGCAAGGGGCTTCGAGCCGAGTGCCGGCGATAATCGTGTCCTTATCCGTCTTGGCCGTCATTAGCGCGGCCACCGCCTATGCTGTGCCGAATTTCAATGGCTTCGCTGAACAGTCTCCGCATGAGATGGCTTCAGCTCCAATACCAGATCCCACCGTCAGCGCCACGCTGAAGGATATTCAGTCGTTCCAACAACAAAATGCAGCTGCGCTACAGGAAAATGGGGCCGTTCTGCAGCAAAACGTAGCAATGTTGCAGCAAGGTGCCGCTAACCTGGAGTCCCTCAGGCAGGGTTTCTCAACTCAGCAGACGGATCTAAAAAGAATATCCAATCAACTGTCCTTGCTATTGGCGCGAGTGGACTCTCTGCAAAACGCGGTGACGCCACCGACGACCTCCTCCATTCCACAGCCAAATGCTCGCACCCGGGTGGCCAGAACCTGGCGCAAGAGAACATCTCGATTGCCTAAACCTGCCGGACCGGTTTCGGTCAGAGGCGCCCCGCTGAGCCCAGCACCGGCGCCAGGATGGGGCGCAGGATAGGTTTTGGCTGATGCGCGGGGCTTCGATGCCGCGCCGTCCGGCAGGCCAATGGTCACAATTGGTCCCGCCATGCTGACGGAACAGAATGACTGTCTCTGAGTGCATGTTGAGCGTTCATGTCGAAGGATCGAACAACCACGTTGGCAACGGCAGCGCTGCTGCTGTCGGGCCTCTCGCTTGGTGGGTGCGTGACTTCGACTGCTGGCTCATCACTGATGGACGCGCGGGCTGAGGCAACCGCGCTACAAGATCCGCTGCCAGGCGCGAGGACCCTGCGATGACGGCCGACGAACGGTCGAAGCTCCAGAAAGAATTGATCGCCGCGCGATCGCCAGACGTCTGCTGATAAAGCCAGAGGGGGCGCTGTGCGCCCTAAACCGATAAACGCCTCCAGCGCTGCGCGTCTCAAGCCTGAGCAGCCCTAGGCGCGCAACAGCTGTCGTTGGTTTGGACCGGCGGACAAGGAACCGAGCCGTAGGCATACGCAACAGTCGCCAACGAGAGGCTTAAGCCGCATCCCGCAGCCCTTGCAGTCATAGAAGAACACAGGCATCGGTCGGCATAGTCTCGATGGACCGACCACCGCATGAGGGGCAAATCAGAGTGGATTCCAATTGCATCCGGCGCCGCCAAGTATCGGCGGCAAAATGAAACGCGTTACGAAATCCACCCAGTCGGCTGCCATATGCCCCCTCGCCCCTGCCCAAATATTTTGCGAACTTCCCATGGTCTTCCCAAAGCCATTTTCTGGAAAGATTTGGCTGCAGAATTTCCAGCTAAGTTATTGATTTCATTGGTCGGGGCAGCTGGATTCGAACCAACGACCTGCAGTACCCAAAACTGCCGCGCTACCAGGCTGCGCTATACCCCGACATCTAGAGAATGACGTCGATACACGCTTAAATCAGCACCATCAAGACGCCGTCGGCCGGCTTAATGGCCGTTGAACAGCGGATGCGCCACGCGGTCCCCGGGTTTGATCCCATATTTTTCCGCCGTGCCACCAATGACCTCCAACACGCCCTTTGCGGCCCCGCCCGACGGAATGATTTTCGTCGAAAGCGGTTCGGTATTTTCCGCGATCCGAAGGATTCGGCCGTCGGCACGAATGAAGATCATATCGAGCGAGATGTAGGTATTTTTCATCCACATCGACACCTGCTGCTCCGGCGAGAAGTCAAACAGCATTCCCTGTCCGTCCGGCAGCTCTTTGCGGTACATCAGGCCGGTGGTCTTCTCCTCCTCCGTGGTCGCCATCTCGACCGAGAAAACGTGCACGCCCGATTTGGTAACGATCTCGAGCGGCTGGAAAGTCGCTGCCCGCGCCGCGCCGCTTCCGAGCGCAAACGATGCCACGACGAGCAAGGCCGTCAGCCAACCACGGATGCGGCGCCAATCGGGATTTCGTGCAAAACTCATGGACAACGCTCGCGCCTGCAAATGCTTAAGGGGGTTTTCGGGACGACCCTAGCCTAACGATCATGGCAAATACCAGACCGGCGCGGAGCAACCGCAGCTCCCTACGATCCCGTAAGGCCCATGAGGTTTGTTGGGTTAGTGCGAGGACAATCCTGGCGACCCGGTCTCCGGCTGGATTTCGGCGGCCATCATGCCCTTGGAGCCGGGCCCGAACCGCACCAGCACGTATTGGCCGGGACGCAGTTCGGTCATGCCGAACCGGCGCAAGGTCTCCATGTGCACGAAAATATCCGGCGTCCCCTCCCCACAGGTCAGGAAGCCGAATCCGCGCAGCCGGTTGAACCATTTGACCTGCGCCCGTTCCAGACCGCTAGTCGGCGTCACGCTGACGTGAGTCCGCGGCGGCAGCATCTGTGCCGGATGGATCGCAGTCGATTCGTCCATCGAGAGGATCCGGAACGCCTGATAGCCCTTGGCGCGCTGGACGCATTCGCATACCAGCCGCGCCCCCTCGTAAGCCGTCTGAAAGCCATCGCGCCGGAGCACTGTGACGTGCAACAGCACATCGGGCCAGCCGTTATCCGGAACGATGAAGCCGTAGCCCTTCGAGGCATCGAACCATTTGATAACGCCGGAGATTTCGACGAGGTTCGCCGCGGCCTCGCCAAGGCCCGACAGTGCCTCGATTGCGGGATCGCGCGTAGCGCCCGAGTATTCGCCCGTCGCAAGACGGCTCGGTCCGGTCCCACCTGCGGGAGCCCCGACCTTCTTGGACTCAAATCCGTCCGACCCCATAACCCCGGACTCCACACATCCTCTTGCAGCCCCTCTTCCCAGCAATCGGGGCCGGCCATCCGTGACTAGCTCACGATGGCGTCACGCGAATCTCTCGAATCAAAAGATAACACTCCCGATTGCGGCGCATAGATAAAAAACAGATTCGCGGGAACCTATGAACAGCCTTGCACAGGCCACGAATCAATCGAACATCAATTGCCTACGAACGGTCCGAGCGTCTCCCCGATGTCTTGACGGATGACCAGGTCGGCAATTTCATCCTGTTCGGTCGGCTCGTTGTTGATGACGACGAGCTTTGCGCCGCAATTCTTCGCCATCAACGGAAAGCTCGCGGCCGGCCAGACCACGAGCGACGATCCGATCGCAATGAAGAGGTCACACCGCTGCGCAAGCTCGGTTGCGCGTTGCATCGCATCCTCCGGCATCGCCTGACCGAATGAAATGGTTGCGGTCTTCAGCGGTTGATCGCAGGCACTGCAGTCAGGCGCGCCAACCTGATCGAAGCGCTGCTTGACCCACGGCAGGTCAAAGGCCCGGCCGCAGCCGATGCAGCGCGCATAAGTGGTGTTGCCGTGCAACTCGACGACGTGCTCGGCCGCAAAGCCCGAAGCCTGATGCAAATTGTCGATGTTCTGGGTGATGACGGCGGGGACCTTGCCGGCCCGGTACAGCGAGGCCAGCGCGCGGTGACCGCGGCCCGGTCTTGCCGCGGCAAAGGTCGCCTCCATCGCAAAGCGCCGCCGCCACGACTCCTCGCGCGCGTCGCGGCTAGCGACAAATTCATCGAAAGGGATCGGCCGATTGCGCGTCCACAATCCGCCCGGCGAACGGAAATCGGGAATCCCGCATTCGGTCGAAATGCCGGCGCCGGTGAAGGGCACGATCATGGATGCCGCGGCGATCATGTCGCCGAGCTGTTCCACGCCGCACTGCAGATCCAAGGCAATCATGTGCGATCGTCCGATTGTTGGCTGTGCCAATCATAGCACAGCCAATCGGATTACCGCCTCTCCGCTGTGTGCAAGCGCGCGGGCGCACCCATGTCGGAGATCTGGTTCACGCCGCCCGTTTTCAGGCAGCTTCGATCAAGGAAGTGTCGGTGACCGGGAGTTCCGTGTCCTCGCCGCCCTTCTTATCGCTCTTCTTCGCTTTCGCAGGCGGTGGTGCAGCGAGCGATTTCTTCACCGGTTTGCCGAACTGAGACAGTTTTTCCATTTCGGCTTCGAGTTCGACCTGCCTTGCTGCAACTTTCTCCAGCAGCTTGGCGTTCAAATTCTCGCGCAGGTTTGCGAGATCCTCGATGCTCATCGAATCCAGATCAATTTTCGCCATCTAGTCCCCTCTTTCGGAAAAAGTTCGTCGTCCGACGCTGATCATTCAGTGCCGATGAGGGCGAGGAATTTCGCACCGGCGGCACGAGCTCTCGCCTTTTTCTTTTCGCTACCGGGAAGACGCGCGCGCGACAAGTCGTTGTCCGCCTTTTCCACCGCGAAGCGTGCGTTACTTCTGAAAATTTTTTCATGCGAGTACAGAACACAATCCTGCAACGCCAATTCCCAATTCACGCCCCAATCAAGAACCGAGATGTGCGTGGGATGCGAATCAAATCCAAAGGATGGCGAATGACCAAGCAAGAAGAACGTCGTGCGCAAGAGCGAGCAGAAATCACATCGCGGATTGCAAGCTTCAAAGCGACCCAGGAGAAATTCCAACGCGAGCGCGAAGAGTATTTCCTGACCACGATGGAGAACGCGCGCAAGAAGGATCAGCCGGCATTCTGGTCGTAGCGCGTTGAGCTAGAGGAGCAACTAAAAAGCCCGGGGCGGAGCTCCGGGCTTTCTTCAGCTACCAGTAGGGGCGGTAGTAGTAGTGGCGCCGGTAGTACGGGCCACCGTAATAGACGTACGGTCCGGGGCCGTAATAATCCGGACCATAGTAGCCGTAGTCCGGTCCATAATAATAAGGGCCGGACGCCGCGATTGCACCGGCAGTCAGCGCACCCGCCGCCAAGCCGAATGCCAGCCCGGGACCGAAGAAACCGTGGTGGCCAAATCCACGCGCTTCAGCCGGCGCCGTCATGGTGGTCGCCGCAAGCGTGGCAATCGTCGCCATGATTGTTAGTGTTTTTTTCATGTGCATCTCCCTCCATTCAAGTGGTTCCCAGATAACGCAAGCGGTTCTCAATGGTTGCGAAGGGAACCCGGGCTTGTTCCAGCTTGTGCGCCTGCTGCGCGCCCTAGTTCGGCCCGCGCATTGCGAGTAATGTAGGGAACGAATGTGGCCCGTTGGGATTGGTCTCTCTGGAATGGGGGTCTCTTACATGCCGCTGTGGTTGGAAATTCTGATCAACGTGATCGGCTATGCCGGCTTCATCGCGATTGCGATGTACCACAAGTCGTCCAAGGACGAGCGCTCGGATCAAATCTAGCTACTGCCGGCTTTCAGCCATCCGCGAGCTTCTTCAAGGTCGCATGAAAGCTCAGGCTCCGGTTGCCGACGAGCGTGGTGCCGAAGACTTCGGCTTCTTCATTGGCAAAAGTGCCGCTAAACCCGCTGGTGACTTCCTGGCCGGCAAATAACGAGCGCACGAAGGGATCGGAAAAGGGCGAGTGTTGGTTTGTTCTAAGCTGCCCCTTCCAGGTTCCGTCGCCGACGGTATAGGAGCCGATCGACCAGAAGTAGGGGCCGCCGCCGACGAGCACGCCGTCGCGGAGAATAAGGATCCCACTGTCGCGGCCCTTCACGCCGTCGAGCATGTGGGTATGGATCGAATAGAGCCCGTTCTTCACGAAAACGCTCCCGCTTCTCCGCCCGAACATTACAGACAGCCATTGCAAGGGTCGAGACGCTCCGAAGCTTGGCCGGTGATTTGGCCAGTAAATTGGCCGACCGCGCGCTAATTGGCGGGACGGTGGTCGCCGGCCGTTCGCACCTGCCGGTCGGCTTTCACCAGGGCGCGGGTGTCACCAGGCTGAGATCTGAGCGAAAAGCCGACAAGGGCCAAGTGAACGATGCCGCAGCTTGACCACAGGGTTACAGAACGAAAGTAGCCAACTGATAGAGCGCGTAAGCAACCTGCAGGCCCGTCAGAACGAGCGCTGCAATCATCAGGTAGAAGCCAAAATGCATGAGGACCTTTGAACCAAACTCTTCTGCGGCCTGCGCAGTTCTGCGCAGGACCGGAATCAAACTCAATACTCATTGATGGTGACTTGCTTGAACTTTGAGCCGAGCTCTGTTTGTCGTCAATGATTTTCGGCGGTGTTTGTTTTCACCGTGACGTCGTGAATATCTTCTGCAGCGCTTTCGAAATTATGAGCTTGGTGTGCCCACTTATCTTCTGAAGTCCGAGCGCTTGGCGACATCTTGGCGAGGCAAATCGAACGGCAGGGGCTTCCGCCGCCGCGGAAGGGAACCTCTGTCGCGAACCTCCTTAATCTGGAGGTTTCTTCCCCACAGCACGACGACAATGGCCGATACCAGCGTGGCCACGGTCAATATACTCTCTAAGGAAGCGACTCTCATTTTACTCTCCGCTTCCCAGCCCCACTCGCGGTCTAGTTGATTCGCTGATTCAGCCGCAATCGCACGATCACAATCATTTGCACGATAGTGGCTGGTTGTGGTTTGCGGGGCACACGTCGCGCGAGAGTCCGATGGGAACCGCGTGGCAATATGCCCTTTCCAATGGCCGCACCCCTGGCCGCTCGCCGCTTTGCAAAGCGGGAAGGCTCAGCCTTTTCGGGATGGGTAGCTGCGCTTGACCGCCGCCTGCACCCCTGCCCCCAGCTGAATTTTGCTGCTATTGAACCCGAACGAAACGGCCATCCGTCAGGGAGAAGAAACATGCGTTACCTTCACACCATGCTGCGCGTCCGCAATCTCGATACCGCACTGAAATTCTATCGGGATGCACTGGGCCTGAAGGAAGTCCGCCGCATCGACAATGACAAGGGCAAGTTCACGCTGGTGTTCCTGTGCGCGCCCCAGGACGAGGAGCTGCTCAAGAACCTGCCGAAGGCCCGCGGCGCGCCGCTGGTCGAACTCACCTATAATTGGGACGAGGAGAAATACGGTGAAGACCGCCATTTCGGCCATCTCGCCTATGAGGTCGATGACATCTATGCCACCTGTGACAAGCTGATGAAGATGGGCATCACCATCAACCGGCCGCCGCGCGACGGCCAAATGGCCTTTGTCCGCTCGCCGGATCTGCATTCGATCGAGCTCTTGCAGAAAGGCGAGCCGAAGCCGCCGGCGGAGCCCTGGACCTCAATGCCGAACACCGGCCACTGGTAAGCAAAGGGCAAGCCGAGGCGAAATCCACCCGTTGCCGGCGGCCCTTTTTGCATGGCTTTCGTCGTCGGCATGCCGTGCATGCTTTTGCAAATTCCGATATGACATTCGGCAACGAAGCATCGGGAGCGAAACGTGCCGGACAACGCGCAATTGACCATCTGGGGCCGGGCCAACTCGGTCAATGTGCAAAAAGTGCTGTGGTGCCTGCGTGAGCTCGATCTCGCGTATCAGCGCATCGATGCCGGCATGCAATTCGGCAAAAACGACCAGCCCGCCTATCTTTCGATGAATCCGAACGGCCGCGTGCCGACGCTGGTCGACGGCGATTTCGTGCTCTGGGAATCCAATTCGGTGATGCGTTATCTCTGCCTCGCCTACGGCAAGGAATCGCCGATCTATCCGCAGGCGCCGAAGCGCCGCGCCGCGGTCGACCGCTGGCTCGACTGGACGCTGTCGACGGTGCAGCCGGTCGATCGTCCCGTGTTCTGGGCGCTGGTGCGCACCCCGGTCGAAAAACGCGACATGGCCGCGATCCAGAAGGATGTCGACGCCGAAGCCGTGGTGTGGCGGATCGTCGAGACTCAGCTGGCGACACGGCGCTTCCTCGAGGGCGACGAGTTCACCATCGCTGACATCGCGGTCGGCACTTATGCCCGCCGCTGGCTCGGTGTCGAAGGCGTCACCAAGCCGAAGCTGCCGAATCTGGACCGCTGGTTCGCCCAGTTCGCCGATAGGCCAGGGTTTGTCCAATTCGTCGCGCCGCCGATGTCGTGAGCCGCTAAAGCATGATCCGGAAAAGTGGACACCGGTTTTCCGAAAAGATCATGCTCAATCAAAAGCCTAAAGCGCGATGACGATCTAACTTGATCTCATCGCGCTTTAGAAGCCGCCGCGCTCAACCACAACACGCAGATAATCACCACCAGCGTAATTGCCGTCACGAGAAGCCGCGTAGTCCAACCGAAGCGGCGGCCAACCCACCACAGCATCGCACAACACATCAAGACGGGAACGATGATGTTGAGTTGCAATCGCTTGCTCCATCCCGCGCCAAGAAAGCATCTCCGGAAAGCAGCTTCAAGCAAGCAGGTACAAGGAAGCAGGCTATTCTATCCGGACTTAGCGGATGAATCGGACGCCGATCGAATTTCCCCGGCGCCAGACCACCTGACAATTGCGCCCCGTCCTCGCGTCGCGCGCAAATGCCAGCCGCAGCGTGCAGGGCAACGCATTTGCGTCGTCGGCCGTGATTTTGGCGCCCGCGGTTGAGAGGTCCTGCACCACGCAGGGGCGAGCCGCGAATCCGCCATCGAGCGTGATCCAGCCGGGCTGGCGCAGTGATTTGCGGGCTTCGCGCTTCCGGACCAGGGCCATTCCATTTACTTCTCAAGAAAGTGCCCACACCTACCCTTCCGGAGCTTTAAAAACTGTTGCAAGGGGCATGGAATCAAAGGGGTATTTTCGTGGCGCGGGGCGCCCCAATAAGCCCGCAAGAGCCGCTTTCCGACGACTTGCCCGCCCAACCAAAGGCCACTATACGTTTGCCCGGCCGCGGGGGCCACGCGGCCACGGTTTGCTCCCTTCGTCTATCGGTTAGGACGCCACCCTTTCACGGTGGAGAGAGCGGTTCGATTCCGCTAGGGAGCGCCAGGCTTCGAAAAAGGGTCCGCTCCAGAAAGAGCGCGGTTTGCAGGGCTTGCCAATTCCCATTCACTGGGGAATGGAATGGTTCATGCCTGACAAACGCCTGCCATTCGACGGCACCCGGGTCCTTGCGGATCTCAATACGCTCCGTGGCATCGGCGCCTACAAGACCGGCGTGCACAAGCCGACATTCTCACAAGCACATATGCGCTCGGTGGAGTGGCTGGTGCAGCGTCTTTCCGAGGCAGGGCTCACTGGTGCGATCGACGGCATCGGCAATGTCATCGGCATAAGCGCCAAATCCGGGCCGAAATTATTGGCGGGCTCGCATCTCGAAAGCCAGAACTACGCCGGCTGGCTCGATGGGCCGCTTGGCGTCGTCTATGCCCTCGAGGCCGCCCGCGTGATCAATCCCGATTTAAGCACAAACGGCGCCGTTGAAGTCGCGGCATGGTGCGACGAGGAAGGACATTTCGGAAGTTTCCTTGGCAGCAGATCCTATGTTGGCGCAATCACCGAGGCCGATATCGACACCGCACGCGACCGCTCCGGTGGAAAAACCATGCGCGAGGCGCTGCGCGACGTGGGTCTTGCAGGCCGCCCACGCACAATGGCCGAACGCGGGCGGTACATTGGATACCTCGAGGCGCATATCGAGCAAGGCCGCACGCTCGAAAGCAGCGGCCTTGCGATCGGCGTCGTCACCTCCATCGTCGGTATCTGGCAATACCGGATCACCTTCAGCGGCGAGCAAAATCACGCCGGCACGACCCGGATGGACGTTCGCAAGGATGCCGGCGTGGCGCTGGCGCGGTTTTGCGTCGCGATCGACGATCGCTTTCCTGAGCTCAGCGGACCACGCACAGTATGGACCACCGGCCGCATCGCGCTTGATCCCGGCGCGCCGAGCATCATCCCGGGACAAGCGGAAATGCTATTCCAGATACGCGACGATGACCCCGGCGTGATCGATCGCCTGGAGAACCAGCTGCGGAGCATGGCCGCAGAGGTTAGCGCGCACGGCCGGTGCGGAGTTGCGGTAGAGCGTCTTCGTACCGGCGCTCCCGCCATGATGGATGTCAGATTCCAGCAGACGATCGAAGCGGCAAGCTTGGCCTTCGCCGGTGGCAGGTCTATCCGCATGCCCAGCGGCGCGGGTCATGACGCCCAGGTACTCGCCACGATTATGCCCGCCGGCATGCTGTTTGTGCCCTCGATCGGCGGCATCAGTCACCATTGGAGCGAAAACACCGATGATGCCGACATCGTCACCGGCGCGCAGGTCTTTGTTGAGACCTCCCGGCGCCTACTGGCGGGTTGAGCCGTGCGGCGCGCGCCACTTTCGGAAAAAAGGCCTCGAGAGTTACTCCCGCAGCGAAGCCTTAATCTCCGCGACAGCTCGGCTGTAATATTCGTCTAACTGCTGGAATCGCTGGTTTAGGGCTTTGAGGTCGATCGCACGGATGCCTTCCGCGGGATCCACGTCGAACTTGTCCTTTGGCGAGGCACCTGGTGAGACGCCGAAAGCTGCATCATCCACCGCATCCAAAGCGCCCCTAAGCCGTTTGTCACGATCGGACGAACTATGCATACGCGTACCAACTCGGAACATTTGTCTCCTTGCTGAGGTGGCGGGTCAGTTTGTTGATGGATTGCCCGCGCGTAGACCTTTCGATGGCGAAAGCGGGGAGAAACGGAGCTGTAGGGTCGCGTTGAATGAATGTCGCAAGGATGCCCGCGGGCGATATCGCTCCCCGATCGCGTTTCTATTTTCCGTTCCCGTTCGGTAGTTTGACCGGTACGTGCGGTGACGAGCTGACGATTCTCGGACTTCCATCGGAGTGGGTCTGGCCCCGGATGATCGATTCCAAAAGCAGAAAGAATTTCTCGGCAAGCATGATGCGGCCCCGCTAGCTTCTCTGGATTCGTCGCGGCCAAATCGATGCAATTCAATCACTTCGGCGAGAGCGCCGGTTGACCAGGCCAAAGGCGATAGGGCTCGCGTTCGCCTTCTCGGCCGAAGTCGTCCAATTTCAGGTACGGAAGGTGCGGCGAGGCTTCAGTAAAGGGGCTTCGACGTGCGGGCAGCGGTCTCGTTGCTATCCCGAAGCCGGGGCCGCTGCGGCGTGCAGCAGAGTCCGGAACTGAGGTCCCTTATTCGTGGGCCCCGGATCACAGAGATGTCTCGACGAGAGGGCTGTTCGTGCCGGAATCTCGCGGCGCGCCGGCGCATCGGGTTATCGACCTGGTTCAGCAGCTCGAGCCAGGCGGCAAGCAGGGCGTGGCGCCGCTGAAGCGCTCGCAGCGCAGGTTTTTCGGCATGATCAGCCCGTGTGCCCATGGACGCCAGAATAACCCAAGATGGTTGAGAAGTAGTTGCAAACCCTCGAGGCGCCTCGATGACCGCCTCAACATCCCCTGCAAATCGATTGCACCTTCCTGGCGGCCTCCTTGTCTTCGCGGTCGACGATGGGGTCACCGGTGCCTAGCGGAGGTCCTTTGGCGGCGGCGCTGGTGCCACCTGACGAAAGCGCGGTGCCCGCGGAATTCGTGCCGGGCGCCACGGGGCTGGTACCGAACGCCCCTCCCGTCGCGGTTGACGGGCGCGGTCCCATACCGAGACCCTGGCTATCGGCAGCCGTCGAAAAGCCGAGGGCAAGCGCGAAGGAAAGCGAGAGGTACTGCGCGAGGCAAAGGATGGGCAATTTTTTCATCGTGTTTTTCATGGCGGACTCCCTTCGATTGCCAGCAAACAACGACCGATCTTCCGCCAAGGTTCCGCCCCGCACGCCTTTCTGAGCGGCGCCGACAATGCTAGAAGTGCATTCGATGGGTATTTTTCAGAGATGGGGGAGATAATACGGATGCGAGTGTTTCGCGGCGCTTTGGTCATTGCGTTACTCGCCGGACCCGCCTACGCGCAGGAAAAATCCATTCCCAAATACGGAGAACAGGACAAGGACAAGACGCCCCAGGAGAAAGAGGCAGAAAAGGCCGCGGAACAAGCCTATAAGCGCTCGCTCGGCAATATTCCTGACCAGGGTGCGACCGATCCGTGGGGCGCCGTGCGCGGCAACAGCGACGCGCCCAAGGCGTCCACGACAAAGGCGTCCGCGGCAAAGACCAAGAAGACCAAAACCGCCAACTAGATCATCAAATAAGTCTTGGCTGCTGTAGGTCTTGGCTGCTGAAAGCTCCCTGCAGCGGTCAGACCGGTCGCCGTCCCCACGGCACAAGCGCCCAGACCCGCTCGTGGAGATAGTACCAGGCAATCTTGGTGACGATCTCAACCCCCGCGATCGAACCTGCGATGTGGACCTTTCCGGTCATGAACCAACTGATCGCGAATGTGTCGAGCGTTCCCAAGGTCCGCCAACTGACGGCTTTGAGCACCGATCGAATATGGGTCTCTGCCCCACGTAACAAAGCCACTCGGCGTGCTCCCTGCTTGACGACCTCCGAACCTATCACGCCGGCACTACCGGGCCGGTTCCGGCTTCGCGAATTCGCGCATGGACAGGCCGCAGGAATACGTGCATTTTGGCGCAAGAACTTCAGAAAACTCGTTGAATTGCCTGACCAATTGCGGCGCACCAGGAAGGCGTTGGCGCTTGGCGGATGTA
Organism: Alphaproteobacteria bacterium; assembly: GCA_005884765.1. Classification (GTDB taxonomy): domain Bacteria; phylum Pseudomonadota; class Alphaproteobacteria; order Rhizobiales; family Xanthobacteraceae; genus Bradyrhizobium. The sequence goes on along the minus strand of VAZV01000250.1, from coordinate 4,097 downwards.
AATTGATAGGCCGGAGAAAGGGCTGAGATGAGATTCATTACTGCGCTCATTGCGATCGCTGCGCTGGGCCAAGCCGCGGATGCCCAGACGACGGAATGCAAATCGATCACAGACCCCGCCTTGAGGCTTGTCTGCTATGACAAGGCCAATCCGCCGATCGCGACCTTTCCGACGCCCGCGGCGAAGCCAGCATCGCGCCCGATTCCGGCCGCGAAAGGCGACAACACCGCCTATGTAGATTCGATCGGTGGCGAAGATGCACGGGTCAATGCACAGCTCAGAAATATCTGCCGGGGTTGCTAGGAATCGGCGCATTGGCGCGAAATTTCGTGGCGCCTCGAACCAGTAGATAACAATGGAAAAGTGGCCTATTTGCCATCTTAGATGAACCTTCTTGAATCCCTTCCCACCGTGATCGGCACAGCGGCCGTGGCGCCTGCGCTGCTGATCCTGTGGCTCGTGATCGCCGCCGACGAGCGGCCCGGCCCCCCGCTGAAGATCTGGACCGCGTTTCTGCTTGGCGCCGCAAGCATTTCGTTGTTGGGCGTGGTGCGCGCGCCATTCGCCAAACTGCTGGCCACGCCGGAGCGCGCCTGGGTTGCCGAGGTCCTGCGTTCGGTGTTCGGCGTCGCGCTCCCGGAGGAAGCCGTCAAGATTCTCGTCATCGTCGCGGTCGCGATGTTCGCGCGGCGCCGGCGTTTCGCCGATCCGATGGATACAGTGGTCTATGGCGCTGCGACCGGGCTTGGTTTCGCGGCCTACGAAAATCTCGCCTATCTCGTCCAACACGCCGAAATGTGGCGATCGCTCGCGGCACTGCGCAGCGTGTTGACGGTACCCTTCCACGGCGCGCTCGGCGTCATGGCCGGCGCCTATCTCGCGATCGCGCGATCCGGCACGGCGCTCGGCGCGAACCGCCATCACCGCGATTGGGCGCGCATCTCAAGCTGGATCCTGATGTTGATGGGCCCCTTGGCGCTGCATGCGGCGTTCGATTTTCCGCTGCTGACGTTGCAGCAAAATCCGGATCTCGATCAATCCACCCGGCTCTGGCTTGGCACGAGCAGCGTGCTGGTCGGCTTCAGCTCGATTGGGTTTGCCGCGCGCCTGGTGCGGCGCGTCGGCCGCCATCATACGCCGCGCACCGCGCTCGCCCGCGAACGCTTGAGCCAGCTTCGGCGGATGTGGGCGCTGCTGGTGGCCGGCGGCGGCGCCGGCTTCGCCGGTCTCGCCTTCGTCCTGACATCGCTGCATCACTGGCTGCTCAATCCCGACCGCAACATGGCGCTGGTTCTCATTCCCGTTGGCCTCACCTCGATCCTGCTCGGCTGCGCACTGTTGGTTGCAACGACGGCGGTCTACTTTCTCGGCCGCAACCGGCTTCGTGCGACGTCGGAGGGCTTTTCGTCGGCGCCCTGACGGAGCTAAGATGCCGTCACTTTCTTGGGCTATCGTTCCGTTTCGCCGGCACCGGGAGAATTGCCATGACCCAGCCCCAAGACACGCTTCCTCAGGACCTCGCCAATCTGCGGTCGAGAATGAGCGCCGCGGTGCGCGAGCATTGGAAGGCCTTCCTGGCGGAGGGCATCCTGCTCGCAATTCTGGGCCTCGCGGCCATGATCGTGCCGCCGTTAGCGAGCCTGGCCGTCACGATCTTTCTGGGCTGGATGTTCCTGATCTCGGGCATCGGCGGATTGATCGTCACCTTCTGGGCGCGGCAGCTACCAGGCTTCTGGTGGTCGCTGATTTCAGCGCTGCTCGCTATCGCTGCCGGCGTCATCCTGCTGGCGCAGCCGGTTCAGGGCACACTGACGCTGACCATCGTGGTCGGCGTCTACTTCCTCGCCGAAGGCGTCGCCACCATCATGTACGCGCTCGAGCATCGCCGCGAATTGTCGGGGCGCTGGTCCTGGCTCTTGGTCGCCGGCCTGATGGACATCGTGATCGCGTTCCTCATCATCTCGGGCCTGCCGGGCTCGGCGGAATGGGCGATCGGACTCCTGGTCGGCATCAACCTGTTGTTCGGCGGCGCGACGCTGATCGGCATGGCGCTCGCCGCGCGCAATTCGTGAAATGGATCGGACGATCCATTCCCGGCCGATTTGCGATGACAAGATATTTGGGATGACAAGACATGAAGCGTGCGCTATAGAGCCGCCATGATCACCATCGCCGCCAGCAACTTTTGGTACTTTAGCTACGACAGCTCGCTGGCGGTGGGAGGATCGCGCTCAATCTAACGAATTGCAGCAGGAAGCCCGAACAGCCGCCAGACCTGGCGGCTTTTTTGTTTGGCCGGCAGGTCCTCGAGAAGCAGGAGCCATAGCCGTGTTGAGCACGACAGACGATCTTCGCATCAGAGAAATCAAGGAGCTGACCACGCCGGAAGAGGTGATGCGCGAAACACCGCGCACCTTGACGGCCACGCGCGTCGTGAGCGCCGCGCGCAACGCCATTCACACCATCCTGAACGGTAGCGACGATCGCCTTCTGGTCGTCGTCGGCCCCTGTTCGGTGCATGATCCCGTCGCCGCCGTCGAGTACGCGACGCGGCTGGCTGCCTTGCGCGAACGGCATTCGGACCGCCTCGAGATCGTGATGCGCGTCTATTTCGAGAAGCCGCGCACAATTGTGGGATGGAAGGGGCTGATCAATGACCCCGACCTTGATGGCAGCTTCAACATCAACAGGGGCTTGCGCCTGGCTCGCAACCTGCTTTCGGCGGTGAACGATCTCGGCCTGCCGGCGGGAACCGAATTCCTCGACATGACGACGCCGCAATACATCGCCGATCTTATTGCATGGGCGGCGATCGGTGCGCGCACCACGGAAAGCCAAATTCACCGTGAGCTGGCTTCGGGACTGTCCTGCCCGGTCGGCTTCAAGAATGGCACCGACGGCGACATGCGCATCGCGGTCGACGCCGTGAAGTCGGCTTCGCATCCACACCATTTCATGGCCGTGACGAAGGCTGGACGTTCGGCGATCGCAGCGACATCGGGCAATGAGGACTGCCACGTCATTCTGCGTGGCGGCAGCAGGCCGAACTACGATCGGGCAAGCGTCGATGCCGCCGCGGCGGAACTTTCCCGCGCAGGCGTGGCGCCACGGATCATGATCGATGCCAGTCACGCCAACAGCGGCAAGAAGCCGGAGAACCAGCCACTGGTCGTTGCCGATATCTGCAATCAGATATCCCATGGTGAGCGGCGCATCGTCGGCGTCATGATCGAGAGCAATCTGGTTGCGGGCCGCCAGGATGCGCTGCCGGGCATGGCGCTCACCTATGGGCAGAGCATTACCGATGGCTGCATTGACTGGAACACGACAGTGCCGGCACTGAACGGGTTGGCCGACGCCGTTTCCGCGCGGCGGGATGTGCTGCGCCGGAAATTCCGGGAACGTTCGGCCTAGCAGCCGCGGCAGATGCTCTTGATCTTCTTATCGAGAGCTGCGTCTTCCTTGTTCACCGGATTGTTCGGATCGCTGAGATTCTTCTCGTTCGGCACATCGCCGGCGCGCGGCTGGCGATGGCCGACCGGTGCCTGTGGCAGCCCCGAGCCGGCCGTCGAGTTCTTCGGGTAGCTGGACGTTCCGCCGCCCTGCGCCAGCGCCGCCGGACCGCCGATGACGATCGTGAGCGCCAGTGACATGATTAGTCTTTGCATCTTGTTCCTCCGTCTTGGCGCGCTGCATCTATCCGGACATTATTCCTTGGGCGGATAGAGATGAACCTCACCGCAATAATCTAAGATACGATAGCGCGTTTCCAGCGGTTGTTCACGCTCTTGCGCATCATCAACAGCCAGAAAATTCGGCCCGACCGGCGCCTTGCCGTGGCCGCCGGGAATGTCGAGCACGTAATCCGGCTGGCATAGTCCGGACACCCGTCCCCTTAGGCTTCGCATCAATTCCTGGCCCTGCTCCAGCGTCGTGCGCAGGTGCGAAGTGCCCGGCGCAAGATCGCCGTGATGCAGATAATAAGGCTTGATCCGGCATTCGACGAAGGCTCGCATCAACGCTTCCAGGTCGGCCGGATTATCGTTGACGCCGCGCAGCAGCACCGACTGGCTGACCATGGGAATGCCGGCGTCGAC
>VAZV01000249.1 GCA_005884765.1 Alphaproteobacteria bacterium | reverse complement strand
CATCCACGTCATGCGGATCGCAACGAGGCAGGATCTAGGAGAACCCCAAAGGCCCAGAGGTTCGCCGTGCGAGCAGCCGCTGGTAAAAAGGTTGGCGTCGCCCGGAATCTTTAATACCTTCCAAAAGAGCGGCAATTGCAAAAAGGGCGGCACAGGCCAGATGGGCCGACGCGAACTGGCGGTACACGATAAGCGAGCAATCAAAATCAGCGTCAAATCGGTCACAAATGTCGTAGCGTTTTTCCGATCCTGCGGCGACCAGCGAAAGCGCATTTCCAAACAGCCGTGATGCGAGCGAAAACTTCTGAAATCTGGTTTTCGGCCGTCTGACGGAAGTCAGTGAGATCGTCCAAAAATACGCGTCAGGCGAAAATTGCGCCAAACACCCGAAATGGTGTTAGTTGTGCACCCCCCGCTGCCCTCCTTCGCTACGATTGTCGCTGACTCCAATTCCAATCGGCAACTTTGCTCAATATTGCGTTTGCAAGAAAATAGCATACTCTTGGAAAGTTTTGGCGACCGGTTTCAGCCCAGCGGTCAAATAGTGTATCAGAAATAGCACACATGATTATTTACAGGCAAAATCATCTGTTGGCCAAAATCATTCGAACAACCCTTTCGTGAACCCGGAGTCTCTGTTATTCTTCTAGTTTCCTGAGAAATTAAATGGGCCTGCAGAAAGGTCCGTTCAATTTTCCAAAATCAACCTAAAATCGAAAAGAGGCGACTTAGATGAATAAATTCATTCCGTTTGCCGCGTCGCTGGCTCTTGCCGGCTTTGCAGCAACCGCTTCCGCCCAGGAGCGCACTTACGACAACGGTCCAGTATGGGATGTTTCTTCGATTCAGACGAAGCCGGGTCACTTCAACGACTACATGAAGTTCGTATCCAAAACCTGGCGCGCCGAGCAGGAGCAGCTAAAGAAGGCGGGCTACGTCATCGACTATAAAGTGTTCACGGCCATGGATCCGCGGGACAACGAGCCCGACCTGCTCCTCGCCGTGGAGTACAAGAACATGGCGGCATTGGACATGCCGCTCGACCAGCAGGACGCCATGACGAGGAAGCTTTTCGGCTCGATGGCAGGTGCCGACAAGGCAAACATCGACCGCGCAGTCTTTCGCACGCTCCGCGGTGATACGATGTTCCGCGAACTCGTACTCAAGTAGGCATGCCTGGGCTCACCGTTGTTGTCATTGGGTGGACCTATCACCGAACCTGCAAGAAAATGGGGGCCGGAGCGATCCGGCCCCTTCTGTTTTCGAAATGGTGGATGCGGTACTGAACCCGTTTGTTTGCCCGCAGCTTCTGTAGCCTGTACTGCCGAGATGGTGGCCGCAGGCACAGATGTTACAAGCAGTGAGGAAAAGACGATCAAACATAGGGGACACGAGCACCTGTCACCTGCCAAGCGCAACAACGCCGTCCGTCAGAACTGGAGCGTCAGGAAACCACGCCCCCCTAGCGCCGGGATTCTCCGCGGATCAGAAGGACCCCGCAGTTTCATCCGGTCCGGTGCGCCGGTACGGTGGCGCGCGGCGATCGGATTTCATGCAAACCACATCGCGTATTGTCCAGTCCGAATTTAAAGCAGAAAAATCGATCACCCGGCGGGCCACAGCGCCGATGCGGCGTTGAGGAGTGCGTGAAACAGCATCGCCGGTATCAGGCTGCCACTCATGCGTCGCAGTTCGCCTGCAACGAGCCCGAGGACGACAGCACTGGTCGCGACAACAATTCCGGAATCCAGATGTATCGCGCCGAAGAGCAGGGCAATGAATACAACATGAAGGTGGATGATCCAGCCGGTTGCTGGGCTTGGGACAGACCGCGCAATGACGGTCTGTAGCAAACCACGGAAGATAAGCTCCTCCTGAATGGGCGCGGCCAAAACGAAATAAGCGAAAACCATCCAAAGGTGCAGCTTCGAGATATCGAGAGGGGATGGGTATGGACGAAGCGCGGCGACGTAAGCAAACGCGACGCCGATGAGAACGCCGCCTGCTAACGCTACAAGCACAAACGAACTCGGAGACCTCGCCAACCCAAACTCGGCCACCCGCGCGAGAGACGACCTTCTGATAACGGGCGTTTATCCAGTTTCCGAATTCCTCGACGATCTCATGACTTAGGGGAAGATTCGTTTTCGGCTTCCAAGCAATCCCCACAATCGGCTAGTCGAATCGTCAGGTAAGTCCGTCTTAGAAGCGCATGGCCCGGTGCCACAGGATACTCTTGGACGAGCTTGATCGGCCGGTGCTGACGTAGTCGCGATCGAACGTCCACTGGCTCGCTTACACGGAAATTACACCACACACCGCAGGAATCCTTGGTGACTCTGAAGCAAGTGCTTGATTTTAATGGTGCCCAGGGGCGGAATTGAACCACCGACACTGCGATTTTCAGTCGCATGCTCTACCAACTGAGCTACCTGGGCGTGCCGCTGAGCCCATGGCCCATCGAGCGGGCGGTTTATAGTGGCCCCCAGCCATGCTGTCTACCCACCTGGCTCGAGTCACAAACGCTTGCGAAATCAAGCCAATCCCGCGCCTCCGCCGTCAATTGTCCACCCTGATCTTTGCCTCCCGGATCACCGGGCCCCATTTCTCGATTTCCGACTTCAGGAAGTTGGCCAATTCGGCTGGCGTCGAACCTTTCGGGGTGGCGCCGAGTTCCTCGAGCCGCGTCTTGACCGATGGATGGGCGAGCGCGGCGTTGGTGTCGGCATTGATCCTGGCGACGATGTCCTGCGGCGTCCTCGCGGGCACGAAGAAGCCGAACCACGACATCACGTCGAAGCCGGGCACGCCCGACTCCGCGATGGTCGGGATGTCAGGCACCACGGCGACGCGTTCCCTGGTCGTCACCGCAAGGCCGCGCACCGAGCCCGCCTTCACATGCGACAGGATCGAGGGCATGTTGTCGAAGATGACGTCGACACGGCCGGGAATGAGGTCGTTGATCGCAGGCGCGCCGCCGCGATAGGGGATGTGCGTCATCTCGACCTTCGCCAATCGCTTGAACAACTCGCCGCTCAGATGCAGCGTGGTGCCGTTGCCGGACGAGGCGTAGGTCACCTTGCCCTTGTTGGCGTTGCAATAGGCGATGAACTCCTGGACCGATTTGGCCGGCGAGGAATTCGGCACGCACATCAGATTGGGCTGGGTGATCAGGAGCGTCACCGGCGCGAAGTCACCGACCGGATCGTAGCTGAGGGACGGATACAGGAACTGGTTGGTGGCCTGTCCGGGGCCGACGATGAAGATGGTGTAACCGTCGGGATCGGAATGGGCAACATTGTCGGCGGCGATATTGCCGCCGGCGCCCGGCCTGTTCTCCACCACGACCGACTGGCCCCACATCTCCTGCAGGCGGTTACCGACGAGGCGCGCGGTGATGTCGGTCGAGCCGCCCGGCGCGAACGGCACCACCACGCGCACCGGCTTGACCGGCCAGTCTTGAGCCCGCGCGCGGGACGAAAGGAGGGTTGGCGCGGCCAAAGCGGACGCGGCAAGGCCGACAACACAGCGGCGGTTCAGCATGAGCGCGCTCCTCCCAAAAAGGACCGCCTGATTGCCTCAGGTCATCTGTTTTGCGGAGTGTGAGGACATGCCTCGATAAAAATCAATCCGAGGCGTCAGCGAATAACCGTTCGCATCGGGATCAACCGCCGTTTATTCCGCGTCTTCCTCGTCCTTCTCGGAGCCCGGAATGACGTAGGAGCCGGACAGCCAGCGATTCAGATCGACATCGCGGCAGCGTGGCGAACAAAATGGCAGCCACTCGGGCGATGCCGGCTCGCCGCAGATCGGGCACCGCTTGCCTTTGGCTTTGCCCTTGTGCTTCGCTGGGCTCTTTTTCGGCTTAGCCGGCATTCAACCAGCCGAAGCGGACCGGAAAGCCCTCGCCGCCAAGCAGCACGGTCGATTCATAGAGCGGCAGGCCGACGACGTTGGAGTAGGAGCCGACCATCTTGACCACAAACGAGCCGGCGATGCCCTGCACGGCATAGCCGCCCGCCTTGCCGCGCCATTCGCCGGAGCCGATATAGGCCTGGATGTCGTCCTCGCTCAGGCGCTTGAAGCGCACCCGCGTCTCGACCAGGCGCTGGCGAAAAGCCTCCTTCGGCGTCACCAGGCAGATCGCGGTGTAGACGCGGTGGTTGCGCCCCGACAGCAGCCGCAGGCATTGCGAGGCCTCGTCGACCAGATTGGCCTTGGGCAGGATGCGACGGCCGACCGCGACCACGGTGTCGGCGGCGAGAATGAAGCAGCCGCGCAACTCGTCATCGAGCTGCACCGATTTGAGCGCGGCGTCGGCCTTGGCGCGCGCCAGGCGATTGGCGCAGGCGCGCGGCAGCTCGCCCCGCCTCGGCGTCTCGTCGACGTCGGCGGGACGCAGCGCATCGGGCTCGATACCGGCCTGATTGAGCAGCGACAAACGCCGCGGCGAGCCGGAAGCAAGAACAAATTTGGGGCGGCCAAGCATGCGGATTTTTGGAAGGAGAGATTCGCAGGAATTTTCGCGCGGAACCTATCGGAAGGGCTCGCCTTTAACAACTGGGGAACATCGCGCTTTTGCGCCCTGTCATCCGAGAGTCATCAATCGCTGGCCGCGCCCGCTCTGGCAAATCGCTTGCGGATACGCAGCAGCAGGGTGTCGCAGACCTCGCGATAGGCGGTAAGCTTCTGCTCGCGGTTGCCGTCGGTGCCGGTGGGATCGTGGGTCGGCCAGTATTCGACATCGGCCGCGAGCGTGCGCGTCAGCTCCAGCGCCTTGTGATGCGCCTCCGGCGACAGCGTGATGATGAGGTCGAAATTGAGACCTTCCCAGTCGTCGAGCTCCTCGAACGTGATCGGATTGTGGGTCGAAATATCCTGGCCGAGCTCGGCCATGACCGCGACCGCGAACGGATCGAGCTCGCCCTTCCTCACGCCTGCGGATTTGACGTAGAGCGCCTGCGGAAACATCGCACGCAACAGGCTTGCGGCCATCGGCGAACGCACGCTGTTCAAGCCGCAGGCAAACAGCACCGCCTGCGGATTGCGCGCGCGCGAGGGTGCCGCCATCTGGGGCTAACCCTTCCAATGCAGCACAGTGATCAGCGTGAACAGCCGGCGCGCGGTTTCGAAATCGATCCGCACCTTGCCCTTCAGCCGCTCCTGCAGCGTGCGCGAGCCTTCGTCATGGATGCCGCGGCGACCCATGTCGATGGCCTCGATCTTGTCCGGTGTCGCGGTGCGGATCGCCTGATAATAGCTATCGCAGATCATGAAATAGTCTTTGACGATGCGGCGGAACGGCGTCAGCGACAACAGATGCGCCACCACCGGCGTGCCGTCTTCGCGTCGGATGTCGAACATCAGCCGGTTGCCGGTGATGCCGATATGCAGGGTGAACGGCCCGTTGGCGGCGCCTTCGGGGGCGAACAGATTTTGCTCGATCAGGTCGTAGATCGCGATCGCGCGTTCGTGCTCGATGTCGGGCCCGGACCGTCCGATACTCTCTTCGTCAAGCGTCACCGCCACGATGCGACTTTGCGAATCGTCCCCTGCGGCAGGCTTGATCATGGCAGGTTGAGGCGCAGTCCGACCGAGCGCGAATGGGCTTCGAGACCTTCGGCCTTGCCGAGCGTCATCGCCGCCGGCCCCAGCGCACGCAACTGGTCTGGCCCGCATTTGAGGATCGAGGTTCGCTTCATGAAGTCGAGCACCGCGAGGCCCGACGAGAATCTTGCCGAGCGCGCCGTCGGCAGCACATGGTTGGAGCCGCCGACATAGTCGCCGATCGCCTCGGGCGTGTGGGCGCCCAGAAAGATCGCACCGGCATTGCGGATCTCGGCCGAGAGCATTTCCGGATCCGCCGTCATGATCTCCAGATGCTCGGCCGCGATCGCGTTCGCGATCGGAATCGCGTCACCGATGCTGTTCACGACAATGATCGCGCCGAAATCGTTCCAGGAAGCCCGCGCGATGTCGGCCCGCGGCAGCGTGCTCAATTGGGATTGCACGGCACGCGCGACTTCATCGGCGAGCGTGCTCGAACAAGTGATCAGGATCGACTGCGCGCTGGTGTCGTGCTCGGCCTGCGCCAGCAGGTCAGCCGCGATCCAATCGGCATTGCCGGTGTCGTCGGCGATCACCAGCACTTCGGAAGGGCCCGCGATCATGTCGATGCCGACCTTGCCGAACACCAGCCGCTTGGCGGCCGCCACATAGGCGTTGCCGGGGCCGACGATTTTCGCAACCGGCGCGATGGTCGCGGTGCCGTAGGCGAGCGCCGCGATGGCCTGCGCACCGCCGACCCGGTAGATTTCGGAGATGCCGGAAAGCTGCGCCGCCGCCAGCACCTTTGGATTGAGCTTGCCGTCGGGCGCCGGCACCACCATCACGACGCGCGCAACGCCCGCGACCCTTGCCGGCACCGCGTTCATCAGCACCGACGACGGATAGGCCGCGGTGCCGCCCGGGACATAGAGGCCGACCGCCTCGATCGCGCTCCAGCGCCAGCCGAGCTCGACACCGAGCGGGTCGGTGAAGCGCTCGTCCTTCGGCAGTTGGCGGCGATGGAAGGTCTCGATCCGGTCGCGCGCGAATTTCAGCGCGTCGAGTGTCGCGGCATCGCAGGCTTTCGCCGCGGCGTCGATGTCGGCCGCGGAAACGCGCAAGCCGGTCGCATCCAGCTCGACCCGGTCGAATTTGCGTGTCGCCTCGATCAGCGCCGCATCGCCTCGATCAGCGACGTCATCGACGATGGCACGGGTCGCCCGCTCGACATCGGCCGACACTTCGCGCTTGGCGACGAGAAATTTCGCAAATTGCTCGTCGAAATCGGCGCTGCTTCGGTCCAGTCGAAGGGGCATGGAAATGATCCGGCGGGATTCGCAAAGGTTGCTGCCAAGTCTATTGCAATGGCGCGGCAGCCAAGCGCCGTCAACCCTTGAAACCCGAGCCAGGTTAATGGGTTCACGCACCCATCCCGGGCTCGGCGAGATCGCCGGTGCCGAGATTGTCGGCACCAAGGTCGGTCAGCTCGCATTCCAGGCATTCGACGTCCAGGCGGAGCGCTCCGCCCTGGGCGAACAGCAGAAGCGCGCTGCCGCTAGGCGCTTCGCCCTCGTGAAACTCGATTCCGACCAGATCGAGCACCGCGTCGGGCGCCTCAAGATCGATCCTGCGGGACTTGCAAGACAGCACCCGGTCGAAGCGCAGTGCGGCGACCAGGCGGCGCTGCGTGGTCTCGCCGCAAAGCGTCTGTTCCCAGTCCAGCCGGCTCATGCCGATCACCAGCCGCTTCTCGCGTTGCCGCCACATGATGTCGGAGGTCCGCACACGGGCGTCCTGCACATGCGCCGAGATCACCGCGAGGTCGTCGGCATCGAGCGCCATCAGTTTGAGCTCGGTGGTCGCCATCATCGCAAAAGACTCAATCGCTGATGCGTTGGATCGACGCGCCGCACGCCGACAGCTTCTCCTCGAGCCGCTCAAAACCACGGTCGAGATGATAGACGCGGTTGACCATGGTTTCGCCCTCGGCGGCGAGGCCGGCAATAACCAGGGATACCGAGGCGCGCAGGTCCGTTGCCATGACCGGCGCGCCGCGCAGTTTCGCGATGCCGTCGATGGTGGCGGTCTCGCCGTCAAGCGAGATCCGCGCCCCGAACCGCGCCAGCTCCTGCACATGCATGAAGCGGTTTTCGAAGATTGTCTCGGTGATTTGCGAGGAACCCTCCGCCTGGATCATCAGCGCCATCAGTTGCGCCTGCAAATCGGTGGGAAAGCCCGGAAACGGCGCGGTCGAGACCCTCACCGGGCGGATGGCGGCGCCATTGCGCGCGACGCGGATGCCTTCGTTGTTGACGGATATTTCGGCCCCGGCCTGGCTGAGCACGTCGAGCGCCGACTGCAACAGCTCCGGCCGCGCGCCTGCAAGCTGGACATCGCCGCCCGTCATCGCCACCGCCATCGCATAGGTGCCGGTCTCGATACGGTCCGGCAGCACGGTGTGGCGAGCGCCATGCAGCTTTTCCACGCCTTCGACGGTGATGCGCGGCGTGCCGGCGCCGCTGACACGTCCGCCCATCTTGTTCAGGCAGTCGGCGAGATCGGCGATCTCCGGCTCGCAGGCCGCGTTGGTGATGATCGTAGTGCCGTTGGCGAGCGTCGCGGCCATGACAGCGACATGGGTGCCGCTGACGGTCACCTTCGGAAAATCGATCGCGGCACCCTTGAGCCCGCCGGGAGCCTTTGCGATCACATAGCCGCCATCGATTGCGATGTCGGCGCCGAGTTTCTCCAGCGCCATGATCAACAGGTCGACCGGCCGGGTGCCGATGGCGCAGCCGCCGGGCAGCGACACCTTGGCTTCATGCATCCGCGCCAGCAGCGGCGCGATCACCCAGAAACTCGCGCGCATCCGCGACACCAGCTCATACGGCGCCGTGGTGTCGATGATGTCGGCAGCGGAAATGCGCAGGGTCTGACCCTGATATTCGCGATCGCCTGTCCGCTTACCGACCGAGGTGATGTCGACGCCGTGATTGCCGAGGATGCGCTGCAACTGTGCGACATCAGCAAGGCGCGGCACGTTGTCGAGGATCAGGGTTTCCTCGCTGAGCAGCCCGCCAATCATCAAGGGCAGCGCGGCGTTCTTCGCGCCCGAAATCGGGATGGTGCCGTTGAGCTTGCGGCCGCCCGTGATGCGAATGCGATCCATTACAAATTCCTGCTGTTATCAGGTGCAAATTATAGGGCCGGCACGGCCAAGGCAAAAGCCGCGAAATTTGCGGCGATTATGGGGTTGGATGCAATGCGGACGGCATTGCCGGTTCGCGCGCAAGCGCGAACCTCGGATGCAATTTGCACATCGGGGCGGATTCAGCCCCTGCGGGGCCGCCCCGCAATGACGACCTTCATCCCTTGATGAAGGCCAGCAGGTCGGCGTTGATCGTGGCTGCTTCCGTGGTTGGCATGCCATGCGGAAAGCCCTTGTAGGTCTTCAGCGTGCCGTTCTTCAAAAGTTTTGCCGACAATGGCGCGGAGTCGGCATAAGGAACGATTTGATCGTCATCGCCATGCATCACCAGCACGGGCACGGTGATTTTCTTGAGATCGGCCGTGAAATCAGTCTGCGAGAAGGCGACGATGCCGTCGTAATGTGCCTTGGCGCCGCCCATCATACCCTGGCGCCACCAGTTCTGGATCACCGCCTCCGAGGCTTTGGCGCCCGGCCGGTTGTAGCCATAGAACGGACCGGCCGGAAGGTCGCGATAGAATTGCGAGCGATTGGCAGCGAGCTGCGCCTGAAGTCCGTCAAAGACTTCCTTGGGGAGGCCGCCGGGATTTTCCGCGGTCCTGAGCATCAGAGGCGGCACCGCGCTGATGATGGCGGCCTTCGCCACCCGGCTGTCGCCGTGCCGTCCCAGATAGTGCACCACCTCGCCGCCGCCGGTGGAATGACCGACGTGAATGGCATTCTTCAGACTGAGATGCGCGGTCAAAGTCGCGAGGTCGTCCGCATAGTGATCCATGTCATGGCCGTCGCCGGTCTGGCTGGACCGGCCGTGGCCACGGCGGTCATGAGCGATGACGCGATAGCCGTGATTTAGAAAGAACAGCATCTGCGCGTCCCAGTCATCGGCCGAGAGCGGCCAGCCATGCGAGAACACCACCGGCTGACCCGAACCCCAATCCTTGTAATAAATCTCGGTGCCGTCCTTGGTCTTGATCGTTGGCATTACGGATACTCCTGTTTTACGCCGTCATTCGGGGACACGCGTGGACCCGCAATCGGAAAGAAGAATCGAATTCGCGCCCACGCGCCGGAATGCCGAATCCCGCTCAGGCGAGCGACGCGGCGGGACGAAATCGCCGCGACGCGCCGACGAGCACGATGACGAAGAACAGCAGCACGAGGCCCTGGATCACCGCGAAGGGCGGTTCGCTTGGCGGCACGCTCGGCGCCAGCGCATGCAGCACCGGTATCTTGAGGAAGCTCTGGATTACCAGCACGAACACGTTGAGATAGAGCGAGACCAGCGCCGTCACCACGTAGATCCAGCGCCAGGGACCCGCGAGCCGCATCGCGTAAAGCGCGATGCAGGCGATCGCGAGCAGCACCAGCGAGATAATGCCGATCATGTGTGACGGCAGTAATTGGGTGAATGGAAACAGGAAGCCGGTGGCGCTGGTCAGGACCGTCGACAATAGAAAGATCACGGTCAGGCCCGACAAGCGGTGGGAGCCGAGCATCGCGAACATAACGATAATGCCGGAGACGATACCGATCACGCTGATGATCACGTGGACCATCGTGAAAGTAGCCAAGCTCATGCCGAGGACCATGGTGCACTCCCCCTATTGGAAAGGCGCAAATGCTACGACCGTCCCCGGCAAATTGCCAGATTGTCTGAGCGCTGCTCAGACATGCACGATCGGGCATAAGTGTGATGCCCGAATTTCTTGCGTGCCGTCATAAACTCTAGCGATTGAGAAATTCTAGCAGCTTCGCTGCCGGCGATATGCGAACAGCCCTTTGCTGTCATTTACGTCATTCCTTACAGCGCCGGTTTTGCGACATCGCCAAGAAAGCCGTGCAGCGCCGCCACCACCTGTGCGCCCTCGCCGATTGCGCCGCCGACCCGTTTGACCGAGCCCGAGCGCACGTCGCCGACCGCGAACACGCCGGGCACGGAAGTTTCCAACGATGATGCCGTACGCCCGAGGTGGAGATCGGACTGCGCCCCGGTCACCACAAAGCCGCCACGATCAAGCGTGACGCCGCAGCCGTCGAGCCAACCGGTTGCGGGATCGGCGCCGACGAACAAGAATAAATTACGAATCTCGACTGTGCTTTGTTCGCCGGACAGGCGGCTCTTCCAGCGCACGCGCTCGAGCGAGGAATCCTGACTCCCCTCGAGCGCGACCACCTCGGTATTGAACATCGGTTCGATGTTCGGCGTGGCCTCGATGCGCTCGATCAGATAGCGCGACATGCTGGCGCCCAGGCCACCGCCGCGGATGACCATGTGGACCTTGCGGGCGTGGCCCGACAGGAACACCGCGGCTTGCCCTGCGGAATTGCCGCCGCCGACCAGCACCACGTCCTGGTCAGCGCAGAGCCGCGCCTCGACTGGGGAGGCCCAATACCAGACGCCGCGACCTTCGAAAGCCTCGAGGTTTTCGATTTCGGGCCGCCGGTAGCGCGCGCCGCTCGCGACCACCACCGAGCGCGCCCGCAACGCCTCGCCGCCATCGAGCTTGAGCGCAAAGGCCCCGTCGATGCGCGCGCAATCGAGCGCGGTCGCGCTCATTGGAATCATGATATCGGCGCCGAACTTTTGCGCCTGCGTGAACGCGCGGCCCGCCAGCGCCTGGCCGGAAATGCCGGTCGGAAACCCGAGATAGTTTTCGATACGGGCGCTGGCGCCGGCCTGTCCGCCGAACGCGCGCGCATCCAGAACCACCACCGAAAGACCTTCGGAAGCCGCATACACGGCGGTCGCAAGACCAGCCGGACCGCAGCCGACGATCGCGGCGTCATAAATCCTGGTCCCGGCCGGCCCGCCGATCATGCCGATCGCGCGGGCGAGCTCGCTCTCGCCAGGGTTGCGCAGCACGCTGCCGTCGGCGCTCACCACCAGCGGCCAATCCGACGGCGATGGCGAATAGCGCGTGATCAGCTCGGCGGCATCGTGGTCGCGTTCCGGGTCGAGCAGGTGATGCGGAAAGCCGTTGCGGGTGAGAAATCCCTGCAAACGGACGACACCGGTGGAGTTCGAAGGCCCGATCAGCACCGGGCCGCCGACCCCGCCCTGGATCAGGCTGACCCGGCGTAGGATCAGCGCGCGCATGATGCGTTCGCCGAGGTCGGCTTCGGCGACCAGGAGCGCCCTTAGCCTGTCCGGCGGGATCAGAAGCGTCTCGACGTCGCCCTCGGCGTGGCCGTCGACCAGCGCGACGCGGCCGGAGAGCTGGCCGATCTCGGCCAGAAACTGCCCGGGCCCCTGGTCGATCACCGGCGTGACATGGCCGAGGCCGTCGCGCTGGGTGATCGCGACATGGCCGGAAAGCACGACGAACATGCCGGGGCCGGGCTTGCCGGTCTCGAACAACCGCTCGCCGTTGCTGTATTTCCTGATCTCGCCGAACCGGCGCATGCGCGCGATCTCGAGCGCGGTCAGTTCCGGAAACGTCTGCTCGGGACGGGCAAACACCCGAGGCCGCGCAGCGCCACCGTTCGTCTGGTTTCCAGTCGCGCCGTCCACGCCCATTTCGGTCTCACTTTTGTTGGAAGATGACGAAAGCGGAAGCTAGCAAAATCCGATGCAAGCCAAACCCGGTTATTTGCCTGGCTATTTGTCCGGCCTTTTTGCGCCGAAATCATGTGAGGCAGCCTCACCCTCGGAAGATGCGGCACCGCTGCGCTGCTTCGCCTGCGCTTTTCGCCGCTTGAGATTTTCACGGAGCGCAAGCTTCAAGCGGTCCCTTCTCGAGTCCTTCGTAGACACCGAGCCCGGTCCCTTGTCCTCGTGCTTTTCATCCATCGTGGTCGACCTGTTCGAGTGCTTAAAAGAGCATTGCCAGGAGAATAAACATGAGCGGCGTGCAAGGCACGGGCTCCTCAGTGGGAACCGGCGCGCTGCGACCGCCCAATTGAAGCAGAAAGCGATCGCCAAACGCGGGTTTGCGGCCGGTTTTTGACGGCGCCCGAGCGCTTGCGCCGCTTGAGGGCTTGTGGCAAGGATCGGCGCGCCGTTTAGGGCCTCTTGGCCGATTCTGTCAGGTCCCCGGGCATGCTGCCGTAGCTCAGTGGTAGAGCACTCCATTGGTAATGGAGAGGTCGACAGTTCAATCCTGTCTGGCAGCACCAGCTTTTTGCGGCAATAAGCGGTTCCAGACTGCCCGATCGACCGCCCAGAGGTTCCGGCATTTCCATCTTCCCATCGCTATGAGGAACGAGGAGCCAATCAGCGCGATATCCTTTGTTGCAATCAATCCAAGAGGGTAGCGCGATGACAAAAATCGTCGAGACTGTGCGCATTGCCGAAGACCCCGATACGCTGTGGCGGGAGATCGGCGAGTTCGGTGCCGTCGGCCATTGGCACCCGATGCTGGCGAAGGTCGATAGCGAGGGCGATCGGGAAGGCGCCTTGCGCATGGCCGAAGGCCGCGATGGCAGCCGGCAAACCGAACGGCTGCTGGAGATGGCGCCGGAGCATCACCGTTACCGCTATCGCATGGAAATAACCGCGTTGCCGGTGCGCGACTATGTCGGCGAATTGCGTGTGGAAGGCAATGCCGATCAAACCAGTACGGTTAAGTGGTCGGCGGAGTTCGAGCCAACCTCGGGTGACGAAGCTGGCACCGCCCAGACCATCCGCGGCTTCCTCAAAGCCGGTCTGGACAATCTGAGGGCCTTGCACGGCTGACGCCGGCTGCAAGTTTTTTTCCGATGCGTGTCTTATGATGACCGCGCACGGCGTTCCGCCGCGCCTTGGTGCAGTCTGAAATTAAGGCATCCTTCAGCTTTCATTAGCGCCGCATTAATCACAGAAAATTGTTGTTCCCCAGCGAGTTGGGTTGCGGACCGGTGTGGCTCACAGGTGACAGCTTTTTATCCAAAACCCGTCTAATTGCGCGCCATGGACGGCGCCCGCAGGCGGCGTCTCTTGCATGATCTTTTGGAGACAAGACCAATGAAGAAGTTCCTACTTGCTACTGTGGCGCTCGTCGCTCTCGGCGCGACCGTGCCAGCACTTGCAGCCGATCTCGGCGCGCGCGCGCCCTATACCAAGGCCCCCGTCTATGCGGCGCCGATCTACAACTGGACCGGCTTTTATATCGGCGGCCATATCGGCGGCGCGTTCTCGAGCGACAATAATTTCAACGGCCTGACCACGGGCAACAACGGCAATGGCCGTTTCCTCGGCGGTCTGCAGGGCGGCGCAGATTACCAGTTCGCTCCGAACTGGGTGGTCGGTGCCGAAGCCCAGTACAGCTGGCTGAGCGGCAATGTCGGCGCGGTATTCCCCGGCGGCTTCGCCTATAACAACAATCAGCGCGGGCTCGGCTCGGTGACCGGCCGCGTCGGCTACACCTGGGGTCCGGGGCTGCTCTATGTGAAGGGCGGCTATGCCTTCTCCGACAACAACGAGAGCGTGACGCTCGTCGGCGTTCCGGTCGCGTTCGCGATCAACAACGACCATCGCAACGGCTACACCGTCGGCGCCGGCCTGGAATACATGTTCGCGCAGAATTGGTCGGCCAAGGTCGAGTATCAGTATTATAACTTTGGCAGCGCCAACTTCACTGCCCCGGCGGCGCTGGTTCCGTTCGGCAGCTTCACCACCGACGACCACACCGTGAAGGCCGGCGTCAACTACCGCTTCAACTGGGGTGGCCCGGTTGTCGCCAGATACTGATCGCGACAAGGACTGATCGCGACAAGGACTGATCGCGACAAGTATTGGTCGCAACCTGCAGCAATTTACGGAAAGGCCGGCGCAATGCCGGCCTTTTTGTTGCGGAAATCGCCCAAATCGCTGCGATTTCCCGATTTTGTTAACCGCCTAACGCGATACTGCCATCCGATTGATCCGACCAGGATCCGGCGGGCGTGGGGCAGAGGGCATGGCGTTACGATTAAGCTTCGGCAAATCCGGTTTGTTGCGCTTTTTGCGGCCCCGCTGGGGCGTCAGAGGCAGCCTGTTCGCCGCCTTCGCCGTGATCGCCGGCATGGCGATCGTCATCTCTGCCGGCGCCGGCATGGTTTTGCATCATCTCGGCGGCACCATGATCGACCTGAGCGGGCGGGATATTCCGCGTCTGGCCGCCAGCCTCGAACTGTCGGCGCAAAGCGCTGGCCTTGCCAGTCAGGGACCGGCGTTATTGGTCTCGCAAACCGACGACGCGCTGAATGAGCGCATCAAGAAGATGAACGAGATCCAGCGCACCACGCAGGAGAAGCTCGGCGAGATCATCGAGCTCGGCGCCGACAAAACCATCGTCGCGGCGCTCGGCGAAACCGTCAAGAATATCGACGAGGCGACCAAGAGCCTGGTCTCGGCCTCCCGCGAGCGGCTCGTAGCCGCTGCCCTGCACGACAAGACCTACGACGCGTTGCGCAGCGCGCAAGGAGCCTTCGTAGCCGCCGCAGGCCCGGTCATGCTGGATGCGCAGACCCAGATCAACGCCATTCTCAGCTCGGCCAATCTCTCCGCCACCGACGCCACCGAAGCAGCGCAGGCCGTCGACCAGATCAGCAATGTCGTCGCCAGCGGCAATCTCGCCGCAGCCGACCTGAGCGCGGCGCTGTCGGCAGGCTCAAGCGACACGCTTGACGACATCCAGAGGGAATTCAAGGCGGCGCAGGGGCGCGTGAGGTCCAACCTCGATCTGTTGCCGAACAACCAGGGGACCAACGCATTGCGAGAGGCTGCGGCAAAGCTGCTCGCGCTCGGCGACGGCAAGACCGGCGCGTTCAGCGTGCGCCAGAAGGAGTTGGATGCCAACGACTACGGCCAGACCGTGCTGGATGAAACCCGCAAGCTCAACATTGGTCTTACCATCAGCGTGCAACAGCTCGTCGCGGGCGTGCAGTCGGGAACCAACGCCTCGACCTGGCAGGCGCGCCAGGAAATCTCCTATGCCACCGCGATCATGCTGGCGCTCGGGGCGGCAACCTTGCTCGGCTCGATCCTGTTCGTATGGCGCTATGTCGGCGGCAACATCCTGCGCCGGATCGGCCACCTGCAGCGATCGATGGTGCTGTTGTCCGAGGGCGACCTCGAGACCGACATCTATCGCTCCACCCAGCAGGACGAGATCGCGGCGATGGCGAACGCGCTGCAGGTGTTCCGCGAAAGCATGATCGAGGGCCGCGCGCTCTCCACTGAACAGGACAAGGACCGCCTCGCCAAAGCCGAACGTGCCACCCGCATGGAGGCGCGCATCGTCGAGTTCGAGGGAGCGGTCCGCGCCGCGCTCGACAATCTGCAGAGCTCGGCCAATTCCATGCAGACTACCGCGCAGAGCATGTCGTCCACCGCCGACCAGTCCAGCGCGCTGGTGAGTGCGGTGGCCTCAGCCGCCGAGGAAACCTCGGTGAACGTGCAGACGGTATCCTCGGGCACCGAGGAATTGTCGTCGTCGATCGCCGAGATCGGCCGCCAGGTGGTCGCCTCGGCGCAAATCGCCGGCAAGGCCGTCAATGAGGCGGGTGCGACCGACGCCACCATGCAGGGGCTTGCCGATAATGCGAGCCGCATCAACGTCGTGGTCGACCTCATTCAGGTGATCGCGTCCCAGACCAACCTGCTGGCGCTCAATGCCACCATCGAGGCCGCGCGCGCCGGCGAGGCGGGCCGCGGTTTTGCCGTGGTCGCCTCCGAGGTGAAGAGCCTCGCCAACCAGACCGCGAAGGCGACGGACGAAATCCGCGCACAGATCGCCAGCATGCAGCAGGTGACGACCTCGGCGGTCAGCGCAATCCGGAACATCGGTCAGACCATCGGCGAGATCAACGAGGTGACCACCGCGATCGCCGCTGCAGTGGAACAGCAGGGCGCGGCGACGCGCGAGATCGCCCGCAACATCCAGCACGCCGCCGGCGGCACCGCTGAAGTCTCGAGCAACATCGTCGGGGTCTCCACCGCTTCCGCCGAGGCCGGCGCGGCGGCGGCAGAGGTGCTGAATTCGTCCGAGGCGCTTCGCCGCGAAGCCGATCGGCTGCGTTCGGAAATCGACGCCTTCCTGAGCAATATCCGGGCGGCTTAGCGACCGGCGGTCCAACCAGCCACGAAAATGTCTTGCGCCCATGTGTTTCACACAAAAGCGCATCCGTTTTTTCGGCTGGCGCAGCGCCGCCTGTACGGCTAAGCGGATAAACCATGCATTCGAAAACAGACAGTGTTCAGTCCTCGGCAGAGGCACTGCGATACCCCTGGGAAAATCACCCCGGGCCGGATCAGGTCGTCGAGGTCATGCCGGGCGTGTTGTGGGTGCGGCTGAAACTGCCGTTCCGCCTCGATCACGTGAACGTCTATCTGCTTGCCGACGGCGACGGTTGGGCGATGGTGGATTCCGGATTTGGCAACGAGGAATCGATTGCCGCGTGGACCGCGTTGTTCGAGGGTCCGCTTGAGCATGTGAAGATCACGCGATTGATCGTCACCCATTCCCACCCCGATCACGTCGGGCTCGCGGGCTGGATCGTCGACCGCTTCAAATGCGCGCTGCACATGTCGCAGGTCGAATATCTGCAGTCGGTCTATCACCAGAACCGCGGCACCGAGGAGCGCCGCAACGCCCAGCGGCTGTTCTTTCGCCGCCACGGCATGGACGAAAGCCTGACCGACAAGCTGCTCGGCCGCGGCCAGGACTATCTGAAGCGGGTTTCCATCCTGCCGCCGGCCTACCGCCGCATCTCGCATGGCGACGAGATCACGATTGGCACGCGCCGCTTCAAGGTGATCACCGGCGGCGGCCACGCGCTCGACCAGGTGATGCTGTATTGCGCCGCCGACAAGCTGTTCCTCTCGGCCGATCAGGTCTTGAGCAAGATCTCGCCCAATGTCAGCGTCTGGGCGGTCGAGCCGGACCAGAATTCGCTCGGGGAGTATTTGGCGTCACTGGCAAGCCTCACTACCACGCTGCCCTATGACGTGATCGTGCTGCCTGGTCATGGCGTGCCGTTCTACGGGCTGAAGACCCGCATCAAGCAATTGGCCGACCACCACGAGGAACGCTGCCGCCTGATCGCGGATGCCTGCCGGGAGATTCCGCAGACCTCCAAGGAGCTGGTGCCGGTGGTGTTCCACAAGCACGCGCTCGACGCCCATCAGATGGGCTTTGCCGCCGGCGAACTGATCGCGCATGTCAATTACATGCTGGTCGAGGGACGCCTCACGGCCGAGGAGCAGCAAGGCGTGCTGCGCTTCAAGACGACGTGACAGCCTAACAGCGAATTTAACAAAGGCTGAAAAATACGAGGGTAGCAAAAACGCCGCCAGCACATTGATCTCGATCAATTTTTGCTCCGCGTTGGCAGCAACCGGCTGCCCGCTCGCAAGCCTCGCGAACGCCGGAATCCGGCTCGACATTAAACCTGGAAAAGCTCTAAAAAGGCAAAACTCCAGCAATAGGACCAGCCGTTCCGGCCAGGTTCCGCTTCAGGTCTCGCGATGGATTACAGCAAATTCTTCAGTGCCGCCCTCAACCGCCTGCATGACGAGCGGCGCTACCGCGTATTTGCCGATCTCGAGCGGATCGCAGGCCGGTTTCCGCATGCGGTGTGGCATTCCCCGCAAGGCCGGCGCGATGTCGTGATCTGGTGCTCCAACGACTATCTCGGCATGGGCCAGCACCCGAAGGTGGTCGGCGCCATGGTCGAGACCGCGACCCGAGTGGGCACCGGCGCTGGCGGCACCCGCAACATCGCCGGCACCCACCATCCGCTGGTGCAACTCGAATCCGAACTCGCCGACCTCCACGGCAAAGAGGCCGCGCTGCTCTTCACCTCGGGCTATGTCTCGAACCAGACCGGGATTGCGACCATCGCCAAGCTCATCCCGGATTGCCTGATCCTGTCGGATGCGCTCAACCACAATTCGATGATCGAAGGCGTCCGCCAGGCCGGCCGCGAGCGCCAGATCTTCCGTCATAGCGACATGGCGCATCTGGAAGAATTGCTGCGCGCCGCCGGCCCGGGCCGGCCCAAACTGATCGCCTGCGAGAGCCTTTATTCGATGGATGGCGATATCGCGCCGCTGGCGCGGATATGCGATCTCGCCGAACGCTATGGCGCCATGACCTATGTCGACGAGGTTCATGCGGTCGGCATGTATGGTGCGCGCGGCGGCGGCATCGCGGAGCGCGACGGGGTCATGCACCGCATCGACATTCTGGAAGGCACGCTTGCCAAGGCGTTCGGCTGCCTCGGCGGCTATATCGCGGCAAGCGCCGACGTCATCGATGCCGTCCGCTCCTACGCACCGGGCTTCATCTTCACTACCGCGCTGCCGCCGGCGATCTGCTCGGCGGCGACCGCCGCGATCCGCCACCTCAAGACCTCGAATTGGGAGCGCGAGCGCCACCAGGACCGCGCCGCCCGCGTCAAGGCGATCCTGACCGCCGCGGGCCTGCCCGTGATGTCGAGCGATACCCATATCGTGCCGCTGTTCGTCGGCGATCCGGAAGCCTGCAAGCGCGCCTCCGACATCCTGCTCGAAGAGCACGGCATCTACATCCAGCCGATCAACTATCCGACCGTCGCCAGGGGCACCGAACGCTTGAGGATTACGCCCTCGCCCTATCACGACGATGCGCTGATCGACGCCCTTGCCGAGGCGCTGCTGCAGGTCTGGGAGCATCTTGGCCTGCCGCTGCGCGAGCAGTCGCTG
>VAZV01000248.1 GCA_005884765.1 Alphaproteobacteria bacterium | reverse complement strand
CTCGTAGAACAGTTGACCTTGGTCACTCTTCAAACGGCCCATCATGGGTCGACCTCGCCGCGATTCGCGTCAACAAAACGGAATCACGCTTCGCGGCCTCTCTCAACCGACTTTTGCAACAAAATCGGCAGGCAGACGACATCTGCTGTGGGGTCAAAAGCGCCGATTTGGCATCGGACCGGTGTCTTGCCAACTTGTTCGGACGGAACGACCTGTTGGCAACCCATTCAAAGCCCGTGAGTTGACACCGCATGATTCGAGGCGCCGGTTGGGCGCTTGAATCACGTCCACACCGATTCCTTCGACCGGCAAGACCGGACAACCGGCATTTCCGAGATCAACCCTGTGGGACCGCTACGCTTGGTCCTTCCGGAAAAGAAAAGAGGTCAATTATGACTGCATACTTTATTGTTCGGGCCACCATCAAGGACGAAGCTCAATATCAGAAGTACCGCGAGGCGGTCGTTCCGTTCATCGCGGGATTTGGCGGAAAAATAGCCGCAAGAGGCGCAAAGGTGGAAGTGCTCGAAGGCGAGCATGATACGCGCTCGGTGGTCATGTTTGAGTTTCCCACTATGGAGGCCATCCGCGCCTTCTGGAACTCTCCGGACTATGTGCCGATCAAGAAGCTCCGCGAGGGTATCGCTACAATAAATGTTTGGGCATTTCCCGGCATCTGAGCGTCAGCCGACGAGCGGACCGGCGCCGCGGCAGGCGGTCCGAACCAAGTGGTCAGCGCGTCAGCGAGCCCCAGCTGGGTTCGGTCACCAACCCAAGCCACATATCCGTCGGGCCGAATTAATACGGCGTTGGGAGCAGGGACCGCGCCAAGCACCGGAAGCTCCCAGCCGCCGTTATATTTGGCGTCGATCAACTGGACCCGATGCGCCCACGGAGTGATGTCGAGGCCGCCCGGCTCACCGAGGTTGAGCAGGATTGGCACGGCATCGTGGAGAAGGGTGAAGAGCCGTAGCGGGCCGTTCGCGGTGATCAGGTCGAGATCGGGCATACGGCGCCCAAGCAGCGGGTGTCCGTCACCGAGGTCGTATCTGATGTCGAGACCCGACATCATCGCGGCGAACCGCTTGCGAGGTTCATCCATGCCGAGGAGCTCGGAAATGGTGTCGCGCAGTGCCTTCGTGCGGTCGTCTTCGCGGCGAAGAACGGTCGACGCCATCGTGTTGCGCAACACGCGGGCAGCGACCGGGTGGCGCTCGGTGTGGTAGGTATCCAGGAGGCTTTCCGGCGACGCCCCCTTGACCACCTGGGCCAGCTTCCATCCCAGATTCACCGCATCCTGCACACCGGTCTGGAGACCCTGTCCACCGTCCGGCGGATGCACGTGTGCGGCGTCGCCGGCGATCAGCACCCGTCCCCTGCGGTAGGCCACAGCCTGCCGCGCTGCATCGGTGAACCGGGAGATCCAGATGGGGCTGTGGACCCCATAGTCCGTCCCGCATGCGGCTATGAGAGCCGCGCTGAGATCGCCCAAGGTGGGTTCGGTCGCGGGGCCGACGTGCTGTTCGGTTACCAGGACCCCCACCGGTCCTCGATCCGCGTAGACTATCTTGCCGTCGACGATCTGGTATTCCTTCCTGCCGAAGGAATGGACACCAAAGGCACTGCGGTGGATGCCCCATTCGGGTGTCTCGGCCATCTCGACCTCAGCGATCAGGCTGCTGGTCGTCGGATCCGATCCCGGGAACGCGATGCCCGCGGCCTTGCGGATGAGACTGCGTCCGCCATCGCACCCAACGAGATATTCCGCCCGCAGTGACGAGCCGTCGGATAGCTCGACGTCGACGCCGCTGTCGTCCTGCGCGCAGCCTGTCACCTCACGTCCGCGATAGATCAGCACCGCCAATTCGCCGATCCAGCCGGCGAGTATCCGCTCGATGTGGTTCTGCCACAGCCCGAGCCCATAATTGTGCCGGGTGGGAAAATCGCTGATGTCCAACCGGACCCCGGCGAACCCCGCGACCTGAGCCACCTGTCCCTCCGAGAGGAACCGATCGGCGATTCCGCGCTGATCGAGGATTTCGATCGTCCGTGCGTGCAGACCGCCTGCACGCGAGCCGGCGAGCTCCTGGCTGGCGCGCCGCTCGACAATGGCAACGTCGACGGCTGCCAACGCCAACTCGCCAGCCAACATCAGCCCCGTCGGGCCTGCCCCGACGATCACCACTGCATGGCCGGTCATCGCCACACTCCGCTCCTTCCCGCGGCGACCAACTCGGCCGCGCGCGAACCGCACGTCGACAACAGAACGCACATCTCCCGCGCCTCCTTAAGGTTGTGGCTTCGGTCGGCGTTTCTACCGGATGAGCCGGGTCTTGAAGCAAGCCCGTTGCGCGCCACATATTTAAGGTGGCGAGATGGCTGGACTGCTTTCCGGTTATTTCGGCGCCACAGCGGAGAGTTGCATTCGGGCAACATCCTTTGGGAAAAGTTGACCACGCGCAGTTTTGGTCATTGCGCGTTGACATCGTGATCTGAAGAATCAGCGCCGTCGAGCCTCGGAGGCGACGGCATCATGAACCCACGGCGATTTGCGACTGTGGTGGCGACGTTTTGCGGAACGGTTGTTCTTGCGGGTTGGGTCGTCGCCTGGCTTGCCGGCTTCAGTTCGACCGGCATTGAGCACAGGGATCGCCGCGCGGCATCTCTCACCGCCGACGCGGAGTTCGCGGACGTACCGCAGGCAACCGCATCGGGCAACGCCGTCTATGACGCCGGTATAGCGACGATCCCCAAATCCGTGGCGGCGGCCGACGAGACGGCGACCGACAAGAGAGTGGCCTCAGACGAGCCTGAACCGATCGGCAAGACCGCGTCGGCCGATTCGTCGCAGATGCTGCCGCGCGAAGAGCCGCAGGCGCAGGTGATGATGGCGAGCGCGCCCGATCCGATGCCGGGCGGCGCGAAGCAGGCTGTAAATCCCATCGAAATTGTCGACGAGTGCCTGGTCGCGGACATCTGTATCGATCGATACCTGTGGGAGTTCTACCGGCGGACCCTCAAGGAGGACACCATCAAGGTGCTTGAGCGGAGGAAAGTGACGGTCAAGAAGAAGGGCAAAACGGTCGCTGTCACCAAAACCTTCACCAAACTCGTCGATGAGGATTTCGCGTGGAAGGATCCGAAGGCGGCGGAAAAAGCCGGCATGCCGATGATGGACTACGTGATCGGAGGCATGGATCGGAGCTTCAAGCTGAAGCTCTTTCACGCGCTTTACGCGGCGGAGGAGGCCGGGCTGTCACCGGGCATCACCAGCGCGTTCCGCGATGACTACCGTCAATCGATCGCAAGCGGTCTGAAGGCGGCGACCGACAGGTCGTACCATGGCGGGAGTTTTCGTGGCGGCTATGGCCACGGACTCGCGGCCGATGTCGTGAGCATCAAAGGCGGGACGCGGGCGCAGCGGTTGGTTTCCACTGAAAGCCTCTGGAAATGGATCGACGAGCACGAAAGGGAGTTTGGAATCGGGCGACCGTATCTCGATAAAGATCCGCCGCATCTGGCACCGATCGACGGCAAGGAATATGCCGCGCACCGCGGGACGACAGCTCTTCACGCGGGATCCGACGTGAAGAAGCGCAAGCGGCTGGCTGTGCGGGACGATCATAGCGTGGCGAAAAGAACCGCAAGATCGTCGAAGGTCAGAACCATCTAATTCAGTTGAAGCGCGCATTTGGCGGTTCGAAGAACGCCGCTGCCCATGCCACCGATCCACCGCCCCTGGTCGTGTGGGAGCGCTGGCCGCTACATAAACCGAGGAACTGATTTTCCAACCGTCCAAATATGGCTGCACTCAAGCAGAGCCGTTTTGCAAAGCTGGCTGCTGAGGCCACACGTTCGAATCGATCGCGTGGAGCGAAGACGTTGCGCAATCAGCGCGTGTATGCCTAACTGAGCTCGTGGGGCGAGGAAACAGCGAGGCAATTGCCAGCCGTTCGTTGTTTGCCATCGATTTGTAACTGGGCGCTTTCCAATATCGAGACGGGGCATAATGAGGTCGAAAATCGGGGCGCTGCCCCTTTTGCTTGTCGGATTTTTGCTGGCGAGTTGCGCGAGCCCACGTGGCCTCGATGAACCGCCCTTGCAGATCCCGGCATTGAAGCAGGGTTGCGGCCGTGTCTACTTCACCCGGCCGGGCGATCTTGGGGGGTCGGCTATTCAGCCCGAGATTCGGATGAACAATGAAGTCGTCGGCAGATCTGTGCCCGGCGGGTTCTCTTATGTCGACCGCCCCCCGGGGAAATACGCCGTAACAACGGCAACCGAGGTCGAAAATGCGGTTACGTTCCAATTGGCAGCGGGCGAGACGAAGTACATCAAGACATCAGTGACACCCGGCATACTCGTCGGCCATGTCACGCCGACGCTCGAATTCCCTGAGCAGGGGCAATCCGATATAAGCCGCCTCAGGTACGTCGGCCCCCAATTCTGATCCCTTGCGCGGGACATAATGTAAAGCGTCGCAGAATGTTTGCTGTTGATCCTGTCGTAGTTCTTATGCGCGCCGATCCACTTGATCCACACGATGCTTTTTTCGAAGTCGACGGCCACGAATGGCGGGTTTATCCGCTACCGCTTCGGAGTCGCGGTTCGGCCTTCCGCAACGCATCCCAGAAGGCGCCGCGGGCGGCGAAACTGAACGTGCGCCGGTTCGAATCGACGTTATGGTACTTGCCATCAATAAGCGTCACGCGCAGGTCAACGACGGGGTGCCCGGCAATGACGCCAACCTTTGCCGCCTCCTGAATTCCTTCCCGCACGCCTTCGACAAATCTGGTCGGAAGAAGGTTTTCGGTCACTTCATTGATGAACTGCACACCGGAGCCGCCCGGCAGCGGTTCTAAGCGGAGGCTGACGATCGCGAACTCACCTCCACTACCGATGACCTTCTTGTGAACAAAGGTCGCGTCAGCGGTGCGTGTGATGACTTCGTACTGCCCGGCGGTAATCATGACCTGGGGCTCCTGACGCTCTCCCTCTGCACTTCAGATGAGCGAATTAAGGATCGCAACAATGCAAACTATCCCAAAGCGCGATGCGCGGCAAACCGCACCATTCGGAGTCACGTCAGGAACCAGCATGTTTGAGACATCCCACCCCGCTCTGAAGATGTCTTTTTTATCGGTAGCAAAAGCAGACATCGGCCGACCAATCCAAATATATGGGCTCACGCCTTAGTCAACGCAGCGTGGCGGTTTGATTCACTCGACCGAAAAATCGCGCATGCGTGCCATGCGTAATTTGCCCGTCGTGCCATTGTGCCGCAGGCCGGCGGCATTGCTCAACACCCCAAATCAGCAGCATCCTTCCGCTCGTCCCGTGCCCACATGAGGGACGTATCGCGATCGTCACGGACGTTGGGTACGGGATGCGATGGACGCGAGCGGTGCTGCTGACGAGAGCGCGGCCTTGCGTACGGCAAAGCTGTGTGGTCCTGACGCCCCGACGCTGGCGTCAAGCTTGCGGGTGAACAATCCGCAGGCGACGGTGGCAAAAGAGCCGGTCACCGGGAAGAGCGCAGAATAAGCCGTAGAACCATCGCGCAGGGAAGGCCGGACTGTTTCGGTGAACCCGTGGTGACTACGCTCGTGCGCTTTTTTTGTTTGCGTGCGAGGCTACGGGTGCATCGGGCACCCGGCTTTCCCTGCGCCCTCTTACTTCTCGAGGGACGTCTGTTGCACCAGCTCGGGCAGATCGCGCCGCGGGAATGCAGAGCCGCATCCGCTTGGCTGTTTGACATTCGAATCGTCAGCTCACAACGGTATCTTCCGATACTCCCGATTGGCCAGGCTTGCTTCCTCCAGATCGAGATCGCGCTCGATCCGCCGCCTGATCTCGTCGGTGATCTTGCCGTCGCGCAGCAGGGCGTGGATGAATTTTCGTTCCGCTGATATCAATTCCCGCGTCAGCGCCATTCCGGTCGCGGTGACCTCGTGCGCGTCGGGATCGAGCGAATCCGGCAACTGGTTAACGCGGATCTCGTGGCGCGCCCGCAACAGCTTGACCACCTCGTCGGATAGCTCGCGGTCTTCGGTGAGGGCATCGAGCGATTTCAGCGCCGCGTCGAGCGCCTCGCGCCGCGCCGCGATTTCCGATTGATGTTCGGCGATATGCTCGCCGCGGCCGGCCTCCGCGACGCCGAGCCATCGCGCGACCGGCGGCAATCCCAGCCCCAGTCCGACCAGGGTGATAATGATGACGCCGAAGGAAACGAACAGGATCAGGTCGCGGTAGGGAAAGGCCTCGCCGTTCGCCAGCGCAAATGGCAGCGCCAGCGCCGCGGCGAGCGAGACGGCGCCGCGGACGCCGGTGAACGACAGGATAAAGACCCATTGCCAAGCCGGCGAGGGGTCACGCGCGCGCAAGGCTCTGCTCATCATCCGCGGCAGGTAAGTCGCCGGGTAAACCCAGGCGAAGCGCGCGATGACGATGATCACCACGACGAGCGCGGTGGCCGAGAGGATGTCGTCAAGCGGAAACGCTTTCGATTTCTCGAACAGCGAGCGCATTTGAAAGCCGGTCAGCAGGAACAGCAGGCCTTCGATCAAATAGATCACGAGGTCCCAGAAGAAGATGCCCTGCAGGCGCGTGGCGGACGAGATCAACAGCGGCCCGTTCCAGCTCATGTAGAGTCCGCAGGCAACGGTTGCGATCACGCCGGAGCCGCCGAAATGCTCGGGGACCCAATAGGCGATATAGGGCGTGATCAGCGACAGGGTGATTTCGACTTGCGGATCGCGGGCGCGATGGCGAGCCTGCAAAGAGAGCCAGCCGACGCCAATACCGAACAGCACTTCGCCGGCGACGATGCCTAAGAAGGTGCCGGATGCTTTCGACAGCGAGAACGTGCCGGTCGAGATCGCAACCACCGCGAAGCGATAGAGGATCAGCGCGGTGGCGTCGTTGGCCAGCCCCTCGCCCTCGAGCACGACGAGAATACGCCGTGGCAGGCTAAGCTTGCGCGCAATCGCGAGCGGAGCCACCACGTCCGGCGGCGCGACGATGGCCCCCAGCAAAAAGCCTGTGCCCCACGGCAGGCCGATCAGACAATGTGTCGCAGTCGCGACGGCGAACGCGGTGAAGATCACGCAGCCGACAGCGAGCAGGATGATGGGGCGCAGGTTGTGCCTGAATTCGCGCCAGCTCATCGCGACGCTGGCCGAATAGATCAAGGGCGGCAGCACCACCAGCAACACCAATTCCGGCGGCAGTTCCAAGGACGGCAGGCCGGGGACGAAGGCGAGCGCGATGCCGGCCAAGAGCAGCAGGATCGCGGGCGCAATGTTGACCCTGCGCGCGAAGAGCGCGGTGCCGGCCAGCACCGCGAGCAGGATCAGGAATATCTGGAACTTGGCTTCCACGGCCTTTGCGAACCCTCCGCGCCTCCATTGGAGCGGAAACCGGGCAAGGTCAATCTGGCGATCCTTATTCGCGCAGATCGTAGCGGTAGGATTTCGAGACGATCTGCCAGCCATCCTGCAATTTCATCGCCACCAGATAGTCGGTGAAATATCGCGGCGGCAATTGGCAACGCGCCTTGATGAAGGCCGTGTGGTCGTCGGAGCGGTCGATGGTGACGATGAAATCCTCACGCGGCTTGCCTTCCGCCTTGGCCGAAGGCCGCTTCCTGATCCAGGCCAGCCAATCAGGCACGGTGAGAATTTTCAATTCGCCCTTCTCCACCCAGCGCAGGTCGGCCGTGGGGTGAAACACCTCGCCCATCTTGTCGGCATCGCCTTCGTACAAGGCATCGAAATATTGCTGGACCGCGGCTTCGGCGGTCGATCGGTCGTGAGTCACGGTGTTTGCTCCTGCTTGCGGTTGGTATTTGCCCGTCATTCCGGGGCGCGAGCGAAGCGAACGAGCCCGGAATCCATAACCACCATCGGGAATATGGATTCCGGGCCTGCGCCAAGCGGCGCATCCCGGAATGACGAAGAGGTCACATCAAGAACACGCCTTTGCCGTCGACCTGCTTGTCGAACAATTTGTAGGCCTCCTCTGCCTGATCGAGACGCCAACGATGGGTGAAGAGTTTGTCGACATCGATGCCGCGCTCGACGGAGAAGCGTGCGCAATCGGCTTGGATGATGTTGGAGAAGGTCCATGACGCAACCAGCGTCAATTGCCGGCGCAACAGATGCGGGCTGACGTCGATCTGGACGTTGCCGCCTTCGCCCACGAAGCACATCGTGCCCCACACCTTGGTGGAGCGGATCGCGTTCAGCCGCGCATCCGGATTGCTGGAGGTGTCGAGCGTCAAATCCGCGTAGCGGCCGTGGGTGAGATCCTTGATGGCGGTGACCGGATCGTTCGAGCCGGGATCGACCACGGCGTCGGCACCGAACGCCTTGGCGCGATCGAGCCGCTGTGGGCTGATATCGAGGGCGATCACCCTGGCACCCATCGCCTTGGCATATTGCGTGGCGGCGAGCCCGACCGGGCCCTGGCCGAAAATCGCGATGGTGTCGTTGCCCGAAAGGTTCATCCGGCGCAGCGCACTATAGGCGGTGCCGGAACCGCACGCGATCGCCGCACCCGCCGAGAACGACAACTCATCCGGCAGAGCTACCACGGTGTTGGCCGGCACCTTCAGGTAGTTCGCATGGCCACCATGGGCGTTATTGCCGTACACCTTGACCGGAACCTCTTGGCAGAGTTGCTGCCAGCCGGCGCGGCAATGGTTGCACTGCGTGCAACCCTGATAGTGATGCACCATCACGCGCTGGCCGATCCGCGCCTGCTTGGCATCGACGGCCGAGCCGATCGCGATGATGACCCCGCACGGCTCGTGGCCGGCGATGACGGGGCCCTCGTGCATGGGAATGCCGCTCGCCTGGGTCTGGCCTTTCGGGCGACGATATTGATGCAGGTCGCTGCCGCACATGCCGGACGCCTTCATTTCGACGATGACGTCGTGGGCATCGGGGGTGGGGTCTTCGAACTGCATCAGTTCCAGTTCGCGTTCGCCGTTAAAGACAACACCGCGCATCGCTCACCTCCCCTGCGGATTTTCTGTAGTCAGGGCCATCCTGAACCGAAAAAACCTGATAGCAAAGGGCGAACCCCAAGCCGGCCGGCGGATACCAATGTAACAGGTTCCATCGTCTGCCGGTCGATATCCCGGTTCGTGATCCGGGTCACAAGGCCGGCAGCCGGGTTCTGATAGGTAGACTCTCGTACTATGAAACGTCAGGGAAGTGTCATGTTCAATTCGCGCGGATTTGCGAGGTGGTGCGGATTCTTCCTTGCTGCCGCGCTGCTCTTAGCGTGCGAGCCGGCCTGGGCGGGAAAACGGGTGGCACTGATCATCGGCAATTCGGTCTATCAGAACGTGCCGCCGCTCGCGAACCCGATCAATGACGGCGCGATCATGGCGGCCACCTTGAAGGGTGCCGGCTTCGACGTCGTCGATTCCCGTCACGATCTTTCGGCGGTCGAGGCGCGCCGGGCGTTGCGCGACTTCTCCGATGCCGCGCGCGACGCCGACATCGCCGTGGTCTATTACGCCGGCCACGGCATGGAGGTCGATGGCGCGAATTACCTCATTCCCGTCGACGCGAAACTGGAGCGCGACACCGACGTCTACGACGAGGCCCTTTCGCTGGACCGGGTGCTGGTCGCGGTCGAACCCGCCAAGCAGCTTCGGCTGGTGATTCTTGACGCCTGCCGCGACAATCCCTTTGCCAAGCAGATGAAGCGGACGGTTGCCTCGCGCGCGATCGGACGCGGCCTTGCCCAGATCGAACCGACCAGCCCGAACATGCTGATCGCCTATTCCGCAAAGGCAGGTTCGACGGCACTCGACGGCGATACCAAGAACAGCCCTTTCACGATCGCGCTTGCAAAACATCTGGCGACGCCGGGCCTCGACGTACGCCGGGCGTTCGGCTTCGTGCGCGACGACGTGCTCAAGGCTACCTCCAACCGGCAGGAGCCGTTCGTCTATGGCTCGCTCGGCGGCGACGACGTGCCGCTGGTGCCGGCACCGGCCCGCGCGGCGTCGCGGGCGTCCGAGCCCGCGACGAACCCCCAGGCCGATGCGCGCCGTGACTACGAACTGGCGCTGCAGATCGGTAACCGCGCCGCCTTTAGCGCCTTCCTCGCGCAATATCCCGACGGTTTCTACGCAAGCCTCGCCAAACTTCAGCTCGACAAGATCGCGGCCGAGGATGCCCGCATTGCCGCGACCGATAAGGCCAAGCAGGCCGAGCAGGAACGGGCGCGGCTCGCCGCCGAGGGCGCGAAAAAGGAGGCGCAAGTCAAGGCCGAAGCCGACGCGAAAGCCGCCGAGCAGGCGCGTCTTGTCGCCGAAAAGGCCAAGCAGGTCGCTCAGGATCAAGCCGCCGCGGCCGAACGCAACCGCGCCGACAAGGCGGCCGACACTCAAATTGTCGCGAGCAATGCGGCAACGGATGGAGACAGCCGCGCAGCCGCCTCGTCACCCCCCGACAAGGCCACCAACGTCGCGGCGCTGACCGCGGGCCCGACGCCGGCCGATATCACGAAATCGGTGCAGCTCGAGTTGCGCCGGGTCGGCTGCCTCTCCGGTGCCGCCGACGGCGACTGGAACGCGGCGTCCCAACGTTCGCTATCGTCGTTCAACCGCAACGCCGGAATGAAGCTCGACGTCAAGACCGCGAGCACCGACACGCTCGACGCGATCAGGCAAAAACAGTCGCGGGTGTGCCCGCTAGTCTGTGAGCACGGCTACAAGGCCGATGGCGACCACTGCACCAGGATCGTCTGCGCCGACGGCACATTCCTCAATGATGACAATGAATGCGAGAAGCGCCGCGCCAGCAGGCCGGTCGCTAAACGCGATAGGCCGGAGGCAAGGCAATTTCCGCAAGCAAAGCAAGCTATTGTCAGGCGTTCTCAAACGCCGACTGGTCCAGCGCAGTCGTCTACAGGCCGGCCGCTTACGGGTTCAGAACGTGCGCTGGGTTGCAATTCATACCAGGCCATAATGTCGGGGGTGTGCCCATAGAAACAGCCGCGAGCGAAACCCATCCTTGTCTAGGCAAGCGCGATGGGTTCGTGGCGTGTCCGCAGTCAGCTCGAACGAGCGAAGGCGGAAGCGCTCAACCCGTTCTACTGCACGGCCTCAGATCGCGCTCGCCGCGATGTTGACCATCAGCGCCAGCAAAGCGGTGTTGAACACAAACGATATCACGCCATGCACGGTGGCGGTGCGGCGGATAATCTTGTCGGTGATGCCGACGTCGGAGACCTGCGCGGTCATGCCGATCACGAACGAGAAATACACGAAGTCCCAATAGTCGGCATGGTCGTGCTGGTCGCCGCTCGGAAACTGCAACCCGCCCGGCCTGGCTCCGCGGTAGTACTCATGGGCATAGTGCAGCGAAAATGCCGTATGCACGATCGCCCATGACAACGCGATCGTCACCGTCGCCAGTGCAAGTTCCGGCACGCCATGATGGGATGCGCCGAGCTCGAACACGATGGCCGCAAGGCTCGCGAAGGCGCCAAGCGCGGTGACCAACAGGATCAGGAAGCGGCCGTCATCCTGCAACGCTGCATTGCGCTTGATGTGCGCAAGACCGCTGCGCGTCACCATGACGAAGACCAGCACCAGATAGAGGACTGCGAAAATATCCCAGGCGATCACGAGCCGCGTCACTAGCCGCAGTGAACCCGACAGCAGAAAGAATACGGCGATGCCGGTCGCAATCGAAATAAAGGTGCGTGGCCGTGCATAGACCACGCGGACCGGCCGCGACATCTTGCGGAAGCGGACAAGACGAGGATCCTCAGTTTCCCGGTCCGCCATCGGACGCCTTCAGTTCTTGCGATCGGCGACAAACCGCGCGGCGGCGCGCAGCACATCGCCCCTGGCGCCGAACATCGACAGCGCGGAATCGGCGCGGCCCAGGAGATCGCGGACGCGCTGTTTGGCGCCGTCGATCCCCAGTTGGGTGACGAAGGTGGTCTTGCCGAGCGCTGCATCCTGCCCGGTCTGCTTGCCGAGCGCCGCCGCGTCGCCCTCGACGTCGAGAAGATCGTCGGCGATCTGGAAGGCTTCGCCGAGCGCCCGGCCGTAATCGTCCAGCGCCTGATATTCCTGCCGTGAGGACTGGCCAAGGATTGCGCCGGCGACGCAGCCAAAGCGTAACAACGCGCCGGTCTTCATCTGCTGCAGCCGCGCCACGTCGACCGGCTCGCGGTCGCCGAAGCGGCCTTCACCGGCGAGGTCGAGCATCTGGCCGCCAACCATGCCGCCAATTCCCGACGCCCGCGCCAGCGCCCGCGTCAGCAAAAGCCGTACCGTCTGATCCTGGTGGATCTCGTCGCGGGTGATGATGTCGAAAGCGAGCGTCAATAGCCCGTCGCCGGCCAGGATCGCGGTGGCGTCGTCGGTTTTCTTGTGCAGCGTCGGCCGGCCGCGGCGCAGGTCGCTGTTGTCCATCGCCGGCAGGTCGTCATGGATCAGCGAATAGCAGTGGATGCATTCAAGGGCAGCGCCGGCAAGCAGCGCTGCCTCGCGCGCCACGCCGAACACGGCGGAGCTCTCGACCACCAAGAACGGCCGCAACCGCTTGCCCCCGCCGAGGCTCGAATAGCGCATGGCGTCCATCAGCCGCTTCGGCCGCACGATCTCGTCGGGCAATGCTGCATCTGCAAGAAGCCTTGCCAGCAGCGCTTCGGTGTCTTCCGCAGTCTGGTCCAGTCGCTTCGCAAAATCGGGTACGGCAGTCGCGGTCATCAAATAAGGCTCCAGATCAATTTGGCCGGACAATCCTTTATGGCACAGGCTTCGTCAATCGCGCGTGTAGAATAGAAGGCGCCTTAAAACTGCTTGAAAAAGTCAGAAAATATCATGGAGATGTCACTTGATCCCGGTCCATTGCGAGGGCTGCGGCTTTAGGATTTTGAACGCGAAACATCGAATTTGCGCCTTGCCCGAAATTTGCTGCTGATTTTGCTGGCTGCGCTGTTGCTGCCCTATCTCGTGGCGCCGCTTTATCGTACCGGCCACCCGGTCTCGACGCTGATGTTGTGGCGCTGGATGACACGCAAGCCGGTCGCGCGGCAATGGATCGATTTCAATGCGATTTCGGCCTCGCTGCCAAGTTCGGTGGTTGCCGCGGAAGATGCTCATTTCTGCAAGCATCACGGCGTTGACTTGGGGGCCTTGCGCGAGGCGATCGAGGATGCCCAGGATGGTGGGCAAGTTCGCGGCGCTTCCACCATCACCCAACAGGTCGCGAAAAATCTGTTTCTGTGGCCGATCCCTGGACCGATCCGCAAACTACTGGAGTTTCCGCTGGCGCTGTGGATCGATTTCGTGCTGCCGAAGCGGCGCATCCTGGAAATTTATCTCAACATCGCCGAGCTTGGTCCGTTCGGCCAGTTCGGCGCCGAGGCCGGCAGCGCTTACGCTTTTGGTCATCCGGCCTCGAACCTGTCGCCGCGCGAGGCGGCCCTGCTGGCGGCGATCTTGCCCAATCCACTCAAGCGCAGCGCCCGCACTCCCGGTCCCGGCGTGCGCCGCCTTGCGGGCACCTATATGGCCCGGGCACAGTCGGTCGGCTTGGCCAGTTGCTGGAGCGAAAATCGCGGCTTTTGAGCCGATTTTCGCGCGCTTTTGCGACGCCGGACCCTAGCTTTGCGCAACCTCATCCTCTATAAGCGCGGCCTTGATCGGCATCCCGGTTCGCGCTTTCCGGCGCTGAGCCGTCCGCGCGCGGACGATGCCCCCGAACCACTCTCCTAGAGGACACCGATATGGCCGTTCCCAGAAGAAAAACATCGCCCTCGCGGCGTGGCATGCGTCGCTCCGCGGATGCGCTGAAGAAGCCGACCTATGCCGAGGACAAGGATTCCGGCGAACTGCGCCGCCCGCATCATCTCGATCTCAAGACCGGCATGTACAAGGGCCGTCAGGTCCTCAAAGCGAAGAAAGAATCCTGACCGGGCTGGACCTTCCGGATTGTGGATGCGTTGTTGGGATCGACGATCCCCGCCCCAATCTGGCCAACGCGTGAGGTAAGACGGTCCCAGGCGGTGAAGCGGATAGCGCGCCGCCGGTGAAGCCCTGGTTGAGAGAAAGCCGCGCCGATGATCGGTTTCCCGCTGCTTCTGATTCCGCTCGCGATCTACAACATCATCGTCTTGCTGATGCCCAGCGTCTCCTTCGCCGATCCGCTGGTCAGGCTGACGCTGGTCTCCGGTAGCGAATGGTCGGTGACGCTGAGCGACCTGTTGCTGGCGCTTGGCATTCTGATGCTGTTGCTCGAGGTCTTCAAGGGCGCGCGTCCCGGCGCGAAATATCTTACCGATCATCTGCTGTCGCTGATCCTGTTCGGAGCTGCAGCGGCCGAATTCGTGCTGTGGCCGAAGTTCGGCACCTCGACCTATTTCCTGCTCGTGCTGCTCGCCATGGCCGATTTCCTCTCCGGCATCACGTTGCGCGCGCGGCGCCCCGTGCAGGTGGCGCAAGGTGCCGGCGTTTCCCGGCAGCGCGCACCGGCGAAGACCATGGCGCGTGCAGCCGAACCTCAATTCGACCGGCCACCCGAGTCAGCACCGACAACGCCGCCAGCAACCTCCGTCGCCGAATCGATACTGCGTGACCGTCCTGAGCCGAGTCTTCCCGAGCCGAATCTTGCCGAGCCGAATCTTCCCGAGTCGAGCGTTCCCGAGCCAAGCGCTCCCGAGCCAAGCCATCCCGAGCAAAGCCATCCCGAGCGAAGCCATCCCGAGCGAAGCCATCGCGAGCAAAGCCCTCCGCAGCCCGCGGGCGCTTCAAATGCAGCCTCGCCGGAAGTCCCATCGCCAGAGCTGCAACCAGGCAACGGTACCCACCCCCCGCCCGAGGCGCCGTCGCGTTAATCCAGTGGCTGGACGACCTTGTTGCTAGATGACTTGCCGGGTCTGGAACCCGGTGCCCGGGCGCTGATGCCGGGTCGGGGCGTAGGCCAATTGTGCGTCCGCCGATGTGGCCCGGCGACAGCTGCCCGGCTGCGGCACCCGCTCGGCGCTTGCGATGAGATGGGCAATGAAGGTCGGGTCCGGCCGCGGCAGCGGCAGTTTGGACAACCACTGCACAGGCGCCGCAACAGGTACCAGAGCGACACAGACGGGCTTCACGTCCTCGAAGACGCCATCCTCTATTCGCTGGTCGTTGACGCCGGACATTGCAAACCGTCACATTTTGGGACGCTTGGCCCCGTTACGGTTTGAACCTCGCAAGTCCTATACCGTTTCCCGCCGGTTAGTTCCTGGTGCCTGTAAAAACGTGGTTTCCAGATTATTTATGAACTTCACTTAGGGTCAGCCGTGCAACGGGCCCTATTCTGAAGCTTAAGGAATCACCCGGCCATGTCTCGAAACGAGGCGACCGTGACAACCGCCCTGCCGCAGACCTCGGCCATCCTGGCTTCGCTCGGCCAGGCCGCCTTTGTCTGGGACATCGCAACCGACGCGATCAGCTGGAGCGATCACGTCGGCGCGGTGTTTGCGGATATTCCCCCTTCCTTGCTGTCGAGCGGGGCGGAATTTGCCAAGCTGATCGAGCCCAAGCGCTCGATCCGCTCGGAGGCGTTTTCCCAATTGACGCCGGTGCATGGCAGCGGCGGTGCGCCGTATCGGATCGAATATGGCGTACGAACGAGTACATCGGCCCCTGTGATCTGGATCGAGGAGTCCGGTTGCTGGTTTGCCGGCGCCGATGGCAAGCCGGCGCGCGCCCAAGGCATTGTCCGCATCAACAACGAACGCCATGCTCGCGACGAACAGCTCTTGAAGCTGGCGCGGCACGATCCCTTGACCGGCGAGCTCAACCGCACCCATTTGATCGCCTCGCTCGCCGAAGCAATCGAGGAAACCACGCGCTTCCGTACCTCCAGCGCCTTCATGCTGATCGGGATCGACCATCTGGCGCGCATCAATGACGCCTTCGGCTTCGATGTCGCCGATGCCGTGATCGCGGAGGTCGCAAGCCGCGTCCGCGCCCGGCTGCGCGGCGGCGACGTGCTCGGCCGCTTCTCCGGCAACAAGTTCGGCCTGATCCTCAAGAACTGCACCGTCGACGACATGAACGTCGCCGCCGAGCGGTTTCTGGCCTCCATTCGCGACGACGTGGTGCCGACCAAGTCGGGCCCGGTCTCGGTCACCGCGTCGATCGGCGCGGTCGGCGTGCCCCGCTACGCGCGCAACACCGATGAGGCGATCAACCGCGCCCACGAGACGCTCGACAGCGCCAAGCGCCGCCGCGCCGGGTCGTATTCGGTGTGGCGGCCGAATGTCGAACGCGACGCCCAGCGCCGCGTCAATATCCGCGTCACCGACGAGATCGTTACCGCGCTCAACGAGCGGCGGATCGTGATGGCCTACGAGCCGGTGGTCGAGGCGCGTTCGCGGCGGGCCGCGTTCCACGAATGCCTGGTACGGATGGAACGGGATGACGGGCAAATGCTGCTGGCGCCGGACATCGTCCCGGTCGCCGAGCGGCTCGGCCTGATCCGCCTGGTCGACCATCGCGTACTCGAGCTCGTGATCGCCGAGCTTGCCAATTCACCGGCGGTGCAGCTCAGCCTCAACATCTCGCCGGATACCACGATGGATCCGGACTGGTGGGCCTCGATCGAATCGCTGATGCGAGCCGATCCGGGGGTCGGCGAACGGCTGATCGTTGAGATCACCGAGACCGTCGCCATTCAGGATATCGACGACGTGCGCGGCTTCGTCACGCGGCTGAAGAATTTCGGCAGCCGCATCGCGATCGATGATTTCGGCGCCGGCTACACTTCGTTCCGCAACTTGCGCAAGCTCGGCGTCGACATCGTAAAAATCGACGGCGCCTTTGTGCAGAACATTGCCAACTCCGCCGACGACCGCGCCTTCGTGCAGACGCTGATCGATCTCGCGCGTCGGCTGCAAATCAAGACGGTCGCCGAATGGGTGCAGGATGAGGAGTCCGCCGTGATGCTGCGCGAGTGGGGCTGCGACTATATCCAGGGGCGGCTGATTGGGCTTGCGTCTTCGCAGCGGCCATGGGGCGCGCCGGAGGAGCCGGCGCTGCCGGCGGCGGGTTAGCTGTCATTCCGGGGCGCGACGAAAGTCGGGAGCCCGGAATCCAACCATCATCGGGAATATGGATTGCGGGCCTGCGCCAACAGGCGCATCCCGGAATAACGAATCTAAAATGAAGTTCGCCGGGTCGATGGAAGGAGAGATCACTCTTCCTTCTTGGGCTCTTTCGACATGCGCTCCAGCCGCTCCTGCATTTCCTTCATCTGACGGCGAAGGTCGTCGATATTGTCGCCATCGGTTGACGGCTCCTTCTCCGCTTCCGATGAAGCCGCGCCGCCGCGGGTGGGCGAGAACGGCTTGAACATCGCGAAGGTCTGCTGGAACAATTCCATGTTGCGGCGAACATGTTCTTCCAGCGGCGCAAATGGCGTGCCTGAGAACGTGTTGGTCAATTGCTTGCGGAATTTTTCCTGTTCGCGCGTCAGGGTGTCGATCGACTGTTCGAGATATTTCGGCACCACCATCTGCATGCTGTCGCCATAAAAGCGGATCAGCTGCCGAAGGAAAGTGGTTGGCAACAGATTCTGGCCGGCCTTGTTTTCCTGTTCGAAGATGATCTGCGCCAGTACGGAACGGGTGATGTCGTCGCCGGTCTTGGCGTCATAGACGAGGAAATCCTCGCCTTCCTTCACCATGGCCGCGAGGTCTTCGAGCGTAACGTAGGTGCTGGTACCGGTATTATAGAGCCGCCGGTTGGCGTATTTCTTGATCGTGGTGGGTTGGTCTGATTTCGCCATAGCTCACACTTGCTCACCGGGGACAAGGAACCCGACGGCATCGCCGCTGGGCTCCAAGCAACGCATTGCGGCAAAGGTAAGCATTTTCAACGCGGTTCGGCTACCGTTTTGTGCGGCACGGTTAATTCCAAAGCATATGCGCTGCACAGCACGACGCCAAGAACGTCATTTTG
>VAZV01000005.1 GCA_005884765.1 Alphaproteobacteria bacterium | reverse complement strand
TGCATGCCT
This sequence comes from Alphaproteobacteria bacterium, assembly GCA_005884765.1. Lineage (GTDB taxonomy): Bacteria > Pseudomonadota > Alphaproteobacteria > Rhizobiales > Xanthobacteraceae > Bradyrhizobium. Next base: position 4,818 of record VAZV01000005.1, on the reverse strand, counting down.
CACTGATGCGGCCGCTGGAGGCGGCCTTCAATGCGGCCACGGAATAGTGATGACTGGGAATCACTTATTTCCGCGGCGTCGCCAGCGGCGGGCTAAATCCAGAATCGCCGCCCTCCGACTCACGGCCGCCCGCGCTGCGCGGGGTCGTGGCGAGACCGGCGCCAGATGTCGGGCCGACGGAATTCTGATAACGCTGCAATGGTAGCGATCGATACGGATTGCTACGAAGTGCTACAAATGCGACGCTCGAGACATGAGCCGAAGGATCACGCAGCGGGAATTTCGCAATCAGTCCGCAGCGGTGCTTCGTGAGGTGGAGGCGGGGCGAACGGTCGTGGTAACCCGTAACGGCACGCCCGTCGCGGAATTGCGGCCCATCTGCTGGCCGCGCCGGTTCGTGCCCCGAGCAACCCTCGCCGAAGCTGCAGTTCGCGCACCTCGCGTCGATGCCGGACGGTTTCGCGCATTTCCGCCATGACCCTCGCCGAGCTGGCCGCCGGTCCGCACGCTACGGAAGATTAAGGATGAACGCGCTCGACGCCAGGACCGACTCCAATGGGCCACCGCCACATGGGATCCATTGCCGTTCGATGCGGAAGCCGCGCGCATGTACGGGCGGATGTTTGCGGCTGCGCGTGCAGCAGGACAGTCAGAGATGAGCCGTCGCGAGGGCGTCTCTGCCAGTGAACTCGCCCGACGAGCCATCTCGGCGTATACCTCGGGCAAAGTGCTCACCGAGTCTGAAGAGGAAGCGGCCGCGCGAGCACTGCTCGAGGACGTTCACGGCCAGGTGCGCGCCACACTCAAAAGAATCGATGCGAGCCTCATCGAGGTCCGCGTGCGGGAGCAGGCCCTTGCCGATGGAACCTTCCGCGCCCAGGTCCGCAAGGAGACGCAAGCCTGGTTCGAAGCGCATCCGCACCAGGCTCGAGCCATCGCTGAACTCTTCGCGCAGGAGCCGGCCGCATGAGCCTGCTTAGCGCATCAAATACGGCAAGGACATTGTGCTCCTCGGCGAGCGCGTGGATGCGCTGGGCTCACAGAGGCCAACAGTCTGTTCGGGTGCGCGCCGGGTGGAGGGTTCCGGTGCAAGCGGTTAGCGTGTCACGCGTCGGTAACCCGGTGATATCATCGATTGAACATAATATACATTATGCGAACTAAGGTAGGGCGATCCGCTGCAGCAGCGCCCGGGCTGCTGCGCGTTCCATCAGGGGTTAGTTGTTATTCGTCGTCAGCGTCGCGGCCAGCGTCGGCATCGTCGCGACCGTTGAAGTCATTTTGCGAACTGGCATGCCAGAGGCCCAGAGGTCCACCGGGGAGTTCTGGCCGTTCACCGTGCGATATCGCGGCCTGAGCCGCCAAGGCCCACGCATCGAGAGCGGGCGCTCGAGCCTCTTCTATCCACCCCGTGATGTGCCCGCAGGTCAGGTAGATCTCCCGTCCGCTGGTGAAGTGCACGACCTCATCATCCCGGTCGTCCTGGGAGGGGTCATAGCGTCTCACATGGCCGTCGCAGAGGCTGAGCATATAGCCCACGGTGTGGAAGGCGGTGTTCACAATCGCGTCAGCGGGCGAGAAGAAGTTGGCGAACAGGCGGTTGTGCGGGGAGCAGATGTGGGTGTGATAGTCCGCCACGATCCGCCAGCCGCTCTCGGGTGCACCTTCAGTGTATTGCGGAATGACCAGCCCGAAGTGCTTGTGGGACGTCAGCGGGGCGCTGACGTGGTAACGGTGCTCCGAGTCCTCATAGATCACCCCGCCGCACTCATACTGCCGCGGGCAGTCGAGCGCGACGGTCAGCGCGCCGTTAGCGGCTGAGTCCATGTCCCCGAAGATGACGAAGATAATCGGGATCATTGTCCGTGCTCCCACACCATTAGGCGGTCGCTGTGATGCGTGCGTTCCATGGCCCATGGTTGCCCTTTCCGGGCGTTGTGGCGGCGGATGCACTTCACAGCGTTGACCTGCGAAATGTGGACCCACTCCGCAGGCTGGACGGGTAACGCGAGCGCGTGCCCTGGCTGCCTGAAGGCGTGTGATCTGGTCGGTGAAAGCTCCAGGAGAGCCTGTGAAGCAGGCCCGCTGTGTCCTGGCGCACGGTCCACCGGCGCGTGACAGGATTCGCGTTCCGGAGCACGTGCGATAGCGGTCAAGCACCCCCAACATCTCGGTGTCCGAGGGCGGCGTCAATACGCAGTCAGCCCCATTACCACTCTGGCAGCGCGTTCAAACGCAGGGGGTGTTGCACCCATCCATACACAAAAAGCTCACAACGAACTCAGCAGTTTACACGCAATACATCATGCGAAATCTAGATACGTACTTCGACCCGCTGCGGGTCGCGAGCCCGCGCCCGCAACTCTTTTACACCTGAAATCCCCGGCTCTGTTTCTTCTCCCTCTTCGCGGCGCGCTTCTCCTGCAGAGACTTGGCCGGCTTTTTCTTCGCTTCCTTCTTCCTGTCCATACCCTTGCTCATGGTTCGCCTCCTCACGACGCTGAGTGCGACGATCTGAAACCCACAGGTCAACCTTGGCGCTTGGCGATGCAAATCGCAATGCCTGAACTGTATCTGCGCGGGGCCGGATGTGGAACCGCATGGGCATTCGGCTCGATGGGAACGGTTGATACGTGAACCGCCGCGCGCGCCGCAGCTACCCACGAGCAGGGGATGCCGCTGCACCTGCGGCGGCGTTCAGGCTCAAGCGTCGGAATAATCAATTCGGGAGATGGCAACCGTGAGCAACGTACTGGTGCGCGGCTTGCGCCGCGGCGTCCTGATGTGTGCATTCCCGGGCGCCCTGCTCTGTGCGGCGGGAGCGGCGGAGGCGGATTTCAACGACCGGGGCAATATCGTCATCGCGGATCAGTTCAACAACCGCGTGATCGAGATCGATCCGCACACGCACGCCATCGTGTGGCAGTTCGGGAACGGCTCGGACAAAGCCGGCCCCCACAGCATCGTCGGAACGAACGACGCCGAGCGATTCGGTCCCCTCACGCTGATCGCGGGAACCGGCATCCCGCCGGCCAGCCCGCCCCTGCCGGGCTGCTCCGATGCGCTCAATGGCTGCCCGGACAACCGGGTGATCATCGTCACCCCCGCCGGCCGCATCGTGTGGCAGTACGGCCAGGCCGGCGTTGCCGGCTTCGGCCCCAACGAGCTGAACACGCCCGTCCACGCCCTCGTCACGACCGCATTCCCCGGCCATCGGGGGCCGCACGTGCTCATCACCGATCAGGCCAACTCACGCGTCATTCTGGTGAATCTCAGGCGCCAGATCGTCTGGCAGTACGGCATGAAACTGGTGCCCGGGGCGGGAGCTAATCAGCTCAACAATCCGAACAGCGCCGAACTGCTCGAGAACGGTCACGTCCTGATCGCCGACGAGAACAACAACCGCGTCATCGAAGTGACGACGGCCAGGCAGCTCGTGCGGCAGTTCACCGCGGGAGGCACGGTCAGCGGCGCGGCGTTCGCCAGCCGGCTGCGCAACGGCAACACTCTGATCACGGATGCGAATAACAATCGCATCGTCGAGGTCAATGCCGCGGACGCACCCGTGTGGGAATATCTCACCAACACCGAATCCGGCAGCAACTCCGCTCCGCTGCCGACGCGCGCGGTCCGCCTGGCCAACGGCAACACCCTCATCAGCGATCAGTTCAACCAGCGCGTCATCGAGGTCACGCCCGCCAAGGAGATCATGTTCACGCAGGGGCTGCTCAGCACGCCGGGCAACGGCTTCAACCGCCTCAATGGCCCCTACGACGCGAAGGTGGTCGGGGATTTCACCGGCCTGACACCGCCGCTCGGCGAGTAGTAGGCTCCCGCCCCCTCCCCCGCCCGGGCCGGATCTCCGGCCCGGTGCGCGCACTTGAACCGTACCGTGCGCTAGATCACGGGACGGCAGAAACGCGCGTGCTTATGTCCGTGCCCGCGACCGCCTGGGACTCGAATGAAACCGCTCGTCGGACCGGTCCCGCGAGCGTGAACTAACCCTCAGCCTTTCCGGTGTCGGCCCAGTAGATGTTGGTAACCGACCGATCGAGCGACGGCCCGGCGAGCGTGAGAACGCAACGGGGCTTTACGCTCACGGAGCTCATGGTCACGCTGGCAGTCGCCGGTGTTCTGGCGATGATAGCCGTGCCGAACATGCACACGTTCCTGCAGAACAATCGCTTGAGCTCGGCCTCGAACGATCTTCTGCGATCGTTCAACCTGGCACGCACGGAGGCGATCAAGCACCAGGCGAACGTGGTCGTGTGCGCTTCGGCCGCCCCCATGGCAGCGGTTCCCACGTGCAGCTACGGCCCCTTCAACGGATGGATCGTCTTCCAGGATAGCGGTCCCCCCCCCTGGCCCGGCGCCAACCCCTGGCAATTTGATAACGGCGAGCCCATCTTCGAGCGGCACGTGCTTCTCGACAGCTCGATAACGGTCAAAACCGACAATAACGGCATCGAGATGTACCTTGCGACCGGATTCGCAAGCCCCGCCGGGCTCAAGAACCCGACGCGCAACATCCTGCTGTGCGATAGCAGAGGGAATCAGATGGTCGGCACGAATTCCATCGAGCGCGCGGTGCTGATCCCGGCCAGCGGACGCGCTCGCGTGAGCGCGACCAGTGCGGATGTGCTCGCCGCAGGCACCTGCCCGTAGGAAACCGCAAGTGAATTCCAGCTTCCAACCACGACGCATGCCACAGCGCCCTGCCGGGCCGCGTGGATTCACGCTGATCGAGATGCTGGTTGCGTTGGTCGTGCTGGCCGTGGGTATGTTGGGAGTGGCAAGCCTGTTTGGCATCTCCCTGCA
>VAZV01000004.1 GCA_005884765.1 Alphaproteobacteria bacterium | reverse complement strand
ACGTGCAGAGTTCGCTAGACCATGCGCAATCGCTGCTGCACGCCAAGGATCTGACCGAGATCATGCGGCTGCATGGCGAATACGTAAAGGCGCAGATGAGCGCGTTGACGGAACAGGCCAGCGAAATGGGCAGGGTCGCGGCACGCGCAGCGATTGACGCCGCCAAGGCCAAGGTACAGCCGAAATCCCGCGTCAGCGACGCGTAACATCTTACCCGATCAAATATGCGGCATTACAGCGTCGGATTGCGTCGCGTTGCACAATATTGACAAGATACGGGAGTTCAATGTCGGGTGCCGGACATTGATATCCCAATTTGCGTGATCTCGTTCGACGTTCCCCGCACCCCCGCAACCCCCGGGGATGCGCCTGGGAGTACACCCGCTTCACCCCAGATGCGAAGGACACAAGACCATGGCCAATCCAACAGATCCCTTCACTGCTTCCATCATTCCCTTTGAAGTCCCCGAGCAGGTCCGCGCGTTCGCCGAGAAGGGCGTTTCGCAGGCCCGCGACAATTACGCCAAGTTCAAGGATGCTGCCGAAACCCACAACGTCACCATCGAGGCGGTGTTCACGAGCGCCAGCAGGGGCATGAGCGAATACTCCGCCAAGCTGATGGAGTTCACGAAAGCCAACACCACCGCCTCGCTTGATTTCGCGCAGGAACTGTTCGGCGTGAAATCCCCTTCCGAGGCGCTGGAGCTGTGGACCTCGCAAACCCGCCGGCAATTCGAGGCACTCTCGGGCCAGGCCAAGGAACTGGCTGAATTGGGCCAGAAGGTCGCCAGCGAAACGGTCGAGCCAATCAAGAACAGCGCGTCGAAATATTACAAACCGGCCGCCTAAGGGAGCTGGGTTTCGCGCGAACACGACCCGGGCCGAGCGCCCGGGTTTTTTGTCCGATTCCGCATTACGCGCGTCCGCGTTTCGGCCTTGTCGGCCTTGCCAAATCTCAGCGTTGCACCTAGTTTCCGGCCCGTTCGGCACCCCTTTTTGAGGGTCCCGCTAACGGATGCAGTTGTAGCTCAGTTGGTTAGAGCGCCTGTCTGTGGAACAGGAGGTCGGTGGTTCGAGCCCACCCAACTGTACCACCGGTCAAACCGATATCGTGCAGGTCGACGCCGAAGCGAGCGCGGCACTTTCGCAACAGGCTCAGAGCAACTGTTCTACCCCTCCTTGCTAGTCCCCCGCGGTTCACCCACAATTCGCAAATCAACGGTTTCGAGGGGAAAGAATCATGTTTGCTGTCCGGTCCGGGAGTTTCCAGCTCGGTTTGATGCTCGCAACGGTGCTCTCGGTTTCGGTGCTGCCGACCGCAGGCCAGGCCTATACCCCCGAGGAGCAGGCAGCCTGCAGTGACGACGCGTTTCGTCTTTGCAGCGCAGATATTCCCGATGTCGACCGCATCACCGCCTGCATGATCAGGAACCGCGATCAGCTCACGCCCGGCTGTCGGGTGTATTTCAGATCGTCGGAGCCCGAACCCGCCGTGAGGGCGGGGGCGCCTCTGAGCATCAAGCCGACATCTTCGCGAAAGCCGGTCAGCGCGAAGCAGTGATGCGAGGAAACCTGCAACAGCATGATCCGGAAAAGTGGGCACCGGTTTTTCCTCGCGACAAACGCAGCACGCGTTTGCCCGGAGATCATGCTCAATCAAACCTAAGCGCGACCTGATCGCCCTCCAATTGCAACGGGAGGACCATCCTTGGCGTCTGCCTGCTAGTTACGTGACGGCGCGTCACGTAACTTGATTCGCGGGCATGTAGCATTGCCGCAAACCGGACTCGTTTTGTTCGCTAGCGCCGCCTTTTTTGAGAAGACGCCGATGGTTGATATCGCTCGGATAAGTTGAATGCCGGAAAGTTGGAGTTTGCGCCCACGGCAATTCGCCCAATCGCATCTATAGTACCGCCCAATTTTGCTTCTCGCGCCGGTTGCGGCGTCCAGTGTGACTCAAATGCCCGCGTTTTGACTAATCAGTGGCTTCATCGCGGCCGACTGTAAATTTTTCTTCCACGAATCAGCGCGTTGATTCATTTTCGGTCCCTGGGGTCAATCTGGAGGCCAAGGTAATGAACGTCATTGTTTTTGCTTCGCGTAAAGGGGGGTCGGGAAAAAGCACCTTGGCCGCTCATATTGCTGCACAGATCAAGGCAACAAAGCCCTGTCTGCTTATCGATGCCGATCCGCAGGGTTCGCTGACCTTGTGGCACAAGCTGCGCGGCACCAACGAACCGCCGATCAAAACTGCGGTCAATTCCGTCAGCGGCATCGTCGCGGCCGCAAAGCGTGACGGGGTCGAATGGGTCTTGATCGACACGCCGCCGAATCTGTCGGCGGTCGTGGACGACTCGATCAAGAACGCGACCATGGTCATCATTCCCGCGCGGCCAGGCGTGTTCGACGTCAACGCGGTGCAGGAGACGATCCAGATGTGTCGCGCCGCGCGCAAGCCCTATGCGGTCGTGCTCAACGGCGCGCCGGCACGCAGGGACGACGCGGAAAGCCCGATCGTTGCGATTGCGCGCGAAGCGCTTGCCAAGTTCCGGGCGCCGGTATGGGGCGGGCAGATCACCAACCGCGCCGATCTCTTGATGGCGCTCGGCCATGGCGAAGGCGCGCGTGAGTATTATGCCGAAGGCCGTGCGGCGGCTGAAATTGCGAGGCTGTGGGCTGCGATCGAACGCTCGGTGAAGGCGATCCGGGGCACGGTGTCGACCAGCGGCGCGATGCACAAGCAGGCGGCGTAATCTCGCCGCCTGTAGGCTTCTCAGAAAGAACGCGCGGTTTCCGCGCGTTTTTTTAATGCCGTGCTTCAAGCCACCATCAGCATGTAGAATACGATCATCGGCGACAGGCACAGGATCACCGACCAGATGCCGACCGCCCAGAGGATGTCCTCGGTGGTAAAGCCCTGTTGTTCAGGAACTGGAAAGCCCTGTGGTCCGGCGACCGGATTGTCTTGCGTATTCATAAACGCCCCCGCGTTTCTTGTTGTTGTGGGGGACCTTGATACGCGAAAGCTTTTAAAAAGCCGGTCGCGCTTTCGCTCGCATTTGATCGCCGGTGCTACCGCGGATTAACCACGGCAGCATTGGAAGCGAACGTCAGCTTATCAGCGAATGAAAGATCAATATCGGCGCCAATCCGAGCAGCAGCGCCCAGAAGCCGAACGACGACAGCATCAGCACGTCCCGCAGCTTCTCGGGCGCGCGAAATTCCTGGTTTGAACGGTCATTGTTTCCCCCATCTTTTTGTTGGCAGGGATTCAATACGTTCAGGTATTTAAAGTTGCCGCCGCTGCTTGAAGCGAACTCGAAGGACCGCGGTCACCGCGCATTAACCAAGGACGCGTTTTTCGAAGCTTTCGTCCGCTGTTCGATTTCCCGATCGAGCCGCGTAGCGAGCTCCGCGCTCACTTCGGTCATCGGCAGCCTTAACTCCGCGCTCTCGATCAATCCCGTGCGCCACAGCCAATGCTTGATCGGCGCCGGGCTCGGTTCGGAAAACAGCAACCGCACGAGCTCCTCGACCGATCGCCAGCGCGCCAGCGCGGCGTTGTGATCGCCCGCCTCATGCAGCTTCCAGACGTTTGCGAATGTTTCGGTTTCGATATGCGCCGACGCCAGGATGCCACCGTCGGCGCCGTCGACCAGCGCTTCATGATATCGAGCGTCCTCGCCGGTGAGCACGGCGAAGTCGTCCGGGCGCCGCCGCAGCAGATCGCGCGACTGGTCGCGAATATCCGAGCAATCCTTGAGCCCGACAATGTTGCGATGACCGGCCAGCCGCAGCATCGCTTCGTTGCCGAGGTTGACGCCGGTCCGGTAGGGAATGTTGTAGAGCATGACCGGGTGCTCGGCATGATCGGCGAGCGCGCCGAAATGAAGCTCCAAGCCTCGCTGCGACGGCCGCGAGTAATATGGGCAGGAGATCAGATACGCGTCGATTGGCCACGCCGCGGTTCTCGCCAGGGTTTCCAACAGCGCACGTGTGTTGCTGCCGGAGCGGCCGAGGCAGAGCGGAAGATTTCGGCCCCTGCCGGCCTCGTCCCGGACCGTGAATACAAGCCGTTCGGTTTCTCCCGATGTGAGGGTGAGGCTTTCACCGGTGGTCGCGGCGAGAACCAGCCCGTCGACGGGCAGGGCCGCGTAATGCGCCACCAGCCGCCGCAGCGATGCCTCGTCGAGCTCGTTATCGCGAAATGGTGTCACCAGCGGCAGCCAAAGGCCTTGCAGGCGGGTTCGAAGGTCGGTCATTTGAGTCCATCTCCTTGTGGTCGAAAGTGCCGGAGGTGGGGACAAACAAAAAACCCCGCACCTCGCGGCGGGGTTTTCGGATTCTAACGCTGAAGCGAGAGGTCTATCGCGCGCGCCGATCCGAGGCCCCCGGACGGGGACCTTTTTTCGAGAACGTTGCGCACGAATTCGTGATCATTTGTAAATGATGGTGGACGAGGCCCGCACTGTCAACGGCGGTGCCGCCGCTCTCACGTGCAGAACAGAACAGCGCTTCCGTTGGATAAAAAAAGCCGGGCTCGGAGGAGCCCGGCTTAAGGTTATTGGCCACGTGAGGCCGACACAATCACCTTCCAAGAGGGATTACTGAACGTTCGCGCCACTGGAGGAGGGGGACAAATGCGCAACGCGAATGCTCAGCGTCCAAACATTATGGTCCCCGCGAATGCCATGCAGCAACCGTTCGCCTC
>VAZV01000247.1 GCA_005884765.1 Alphaproteobacteria bacterium | reverse complement strand
GCTTCGAAGCCTGCGCGATTCTTGCCGAACGAGTTGCTTTCAATGACGACCGTCGGAATGCCGCTTGCCTTCGCCTTCTCCAGACCGGGCGCGTCGGCACGATTGGAAATCACGAGCACGATCTCGGCCGGAAAGTCTGCAGGGCGGGCGGCCTCGATCAGCGCGACCATGTTCGACCCGCGTCCGGAGATCAGGATGGCAACCCGGCGTTTCATCGCTTCACCGCGCTAGATCAAGGTGACCGTTATAGATCACACGATGCTCGCCGGAGGCCTTGGTCACCTCCCCCAGCAGCGTGACGCTCTCGCCGCTGTCCTTGAAGACGTCGGAGACCTGCTCGATCGCGTCCGGCTGCACGATCGCAATCATGCCGATGCCGCAATTGAAGGTGCGCAGCAGTTCAAGCTCGGCGACGCCGGCCTGCTCCGCCAGCCATTTGAACACGGGCAACACCGGCAAGCGCGCGAGGTCGATCCCGACACCAAGGTGGTTTGGCAGCACGCGCGGGATATTGTCGGTGAAACCGCCGCCGGTGATGTGGGCGAGCCCCTTGACCGCACCGGTTTCGCGGATCGCGCGCAGGCACGATTTCACGTAAAGCCGGGTCGGCGTCAGCAGCGCGCCGCCGAGCGTCATCACCGGCGAGAACGGCGCCGGTGCCTCGAAGGGAAGACCTGATCGCTCGACGATCTCGCGCACCAGCGAGAAGCCGTTGGAGTGAACGCCGGACGAAGCAAGTCCGATCACAGCGTCGCCGACCGCGATATCGGGTCGCGGCAGCAGCGCGCCGCGCTCGGCGGCGCCGACCGCAAAGCCGGCGAGATCGTAGTCGCCTTCCTTGTAAAGACCCGGCATTTCCGCCGTCTCGCCGCCGATCAGCGCGCAGCCGGATTCGCGGCAGCCCTCGGCAATACCGGCGACGATCGCGGCGGTGGCCTCGGGGTCGAGCTTGCCACAAGCAAAGTAGTCCAGGAAGAACAGCGGCTCGGCACCCTGCACGACGAGGTCGTTGACCGACATCGCGACCAGATCGATGCCGATGCCGCCGTGCAAGCCGGTCTCGATCGCGATCTTGACCTTGGTGCCGACCCCGTCGGTGGCGGCGACCAGAACCGGGTCCTTGAAGCCCGCGGCCTTTAGATCGAACAGCCCGCCAAAGCCGCCTATCTCCGCGTCGCTACCGGCGCGGGCGGTCGCGCGCACCATCGGCTTGATGAGGTCGACGAGCCGATTGCCCGCATCGATATCGACGCCCGAATCCGCGTAAGTGAGCCCGTTTTTGCGCTCGGCCATGCCAAATTCCGCTGATATTAGCGGCTGGTTACGTCGGAATCCGCTTCCACGCAATGGCTCGCAAGCGCAAAGCCCATGTACTATGTAGATAACGACCGGTTCAGCCATTAAACGAGCCGGGTCTTTTGCGCCGGGAAGCGCCTTGTGAGCATTCCGAACATCATTACGCTGGGCCGCATCCTGCTGGTCCCGATCATCGTCTGGGCGATTGCGTCAAGCGAAATGGAGATCGCATTTGCGATCTTCGTCATCGCCGGCGTCAGCGACGCGGTCGACGGCTTCCTTGCCAAGCGCTTCAATATGACCAGCGAGCTGGGCGCCCTGCTCGATCCCCTGGCGGACAAGGCGCTGCTGGTCTCGATCTATGTGGCGCTTGGGATCTGGGGTGCGATACCGCGTTGGATCGTCATCCTCGTGGTTTCCCGCGACATCATGATCGTTGCCGCCGTGATCGTCTCGTGGTTGTTCGGCAAGCCGGTTCCGATGAAACCGTTGATGGTATCGAAGCTCAATACGGTGGCCCAGGTGGCATTTGCGGCGCTGGTGCTTGCGGCGCTCGGCTTCGGCTTCAAACCCAGGCCCTATGATCTGATCCTGATGGGATTCGTTACCGTCTTTTCCCTGGTGTCGGTGTCGCTTTATCTCGTGGAATGGGTGCGGCACATGAGTACGATCGAAACAAGGTAGAGATTTTTGCTTTGATGCGTTTTCTTCAGGCGAACCGGTGTTCGCTTCGCTTGAAAACGCTACGGATCAAGCGCCGGCTGGTCCCGGCATGGAGCTTTGCGTGACAGGCCGCGTACAACCTCGTCAGTTGGCATTTGCGCTGCCGCATGCTGAAAGCCTGACGCGCGACAATTTCCTTGAGGGGCCGGCCAATGCTGCAGGCGTCGCGCTGGTCGACGCGTGGCCGGAATGGCCGAACCCGATCATGCTGCTGGTGGGCCCAGAAGGCTCCGGCAAAAGCCATCTCGCCGCCATCTGGGCCGAGCAGGCCGGCGCGCGCTCGACCGCGGCGCACGCGCTTTTCCCCGCCTCGGTACCGGCGGCGCTGGCGACCGGCGCGCTCGTTGTCGAGGACCTGAAGTCAGCGGATTTCGATGAGCGCGCGTTGTTTCACCTGATGAACCTCGCACGCGAAGACGAGGCCTACGTCCTGATTACCGCGCGCGTTCCGCCCGCTGCGCTTGAGATCGAACTGCGGGATCTTAGATCGCGCCTACGCGCGGCGCCTGTGGTCTCACTGTTGCCGCCGGACGATCACCTGTTCCGCGCGCTGATCGTCAAGTTCTGCGCCGACCGCCAATTGGCCGTCGACGAGGCCGTGGTTGGCTATCTCGCCACCCGGATAGAGCGGTCTTATGCAGCCGTGCGCCAGATTGTGGAACTCCTCGACAGCGAAGCACTGCGGCTCGGCCGGCCCGTGACGCGCGCGCTCGCCGCGGAACTGCTGCGCAGGGATTGATTGTTAGGCAATCCCGGCCTTAACGGTGCGGCTTGCCGGAACGTCAATGTCATGGAAACGTCATTGCGGTAACACATGCTTTGGGTGGCATTCGTTGGATGGTGGTGCTTTCGCGCACCCAGATGGATCGAAACTTGATGGAATCCGTACAAGCTATTGAAATAAAAGAAAAAGAAGCCGATTTCGAAGTTACCCCTTCGATCGCCGCGAGCCCCGAACGGTTCATCAACCGCGAGCTGTCCTGGCTGCATTTCAATCGCCGGGTGCTTGAGGAATCGGTCAATCCCGGGCATCCCGTGCTCGAGCGGGTGCGGTTTCTGTCGATTTCGGCCAATAACCTTGATGAATTTTTTATGGTCCGGGTGGCCGGCATTAAGGCGCAGGTGCGCGAAGGGATCGCCGAGCGCAGTCCGGATGGCCGCAGCCCCGCCGAACAGCTCGTCCTCGTCAATGAAACGGTCTCGCAACTCGCAAGCGATCAGCAGGCGATCTGGCGCGAGCTACGCGGCATTCTGGCCAACGTCGGTATCGTGCTGGTGGATGGCCGCGATGTCACCAAGGCCGAACGGGCGTGGATCGAGGATCATTTCCTCCACAACATCTTCCCGCTATTGACGCCGCTTGCGATCGACCCGGCGCATCCCTTCCCATTTATCCCGAGCCTCGGCTTCACCATTGCGCTGCATTTGACGCGCACCTCCGACGGCAAGCCGATGAATGCGCTGATCCGCATGCCCGGCAAGATCGACCGCTTCATCCGCATTCCCGCGGGCAAGGATGGCGTGGTGCGGTTGATTACGCTCGAGCAGGCGACCGCGTTGTTTATCGGCCGGCTGTTTCCCGGCTACACCGTCAATGGCCAGGGCGCCTTCCGCATCATCCGCGATTCCGAGCTCGAAATCGAGGAAGAGGCGGAAGACCTGGTGCGGCTGTTTGAGACCGCACTGAAGCGGCGCCGCCGCGGATCGGTGATCCGGCTCGAAATCGACGCCAAGATGCCGGAAGAGCTGTGCACCTTCGTGCAGCAGGCGCTTTCAACTTCGGATGACGAGGTTTTCCTGGTCGACGGCGTACTTGCCATGAACGAGTTGTCACAACTGACCCGGCTCGACCGGCCCGATCTCGAATTCGTGCCTTACGTTCCACGCCACCCCGAGCGCGTGCGCGACCACGGCGGCGATATTTTCGCGGCAATCCGGCAGAAGGACCTGATCGTCCATCATCCGTATGAATCCTTTGACGTCGTCGTGCAATTCCTGCAGCAGGCAGCGCGTGACCCCGACGTCGTCGCCATCAAGCAGACGCTCTACCGTACCTCCAACAACTCGCCGATCGTGCGGGCGCTGGCGGAAGCGGCCGAAGCCGGAAAGTCGGTGACCGCGCTGATCGAGCTCAAGGCGCGCTTCGACGAGGAAGCCAACATCCGCTGGGCGCGCGACCTCGAACGCGCCGGCGTGCAGGTCGTGTACGGGTTTCTCGAACTGAAGACCCACGCCAAGCTGTCGATGGTGGTTCGCCGCGAGGGCGGCAATCTCACGACCTACGTCCACACCGGCACCGGCAACTATCATCCGGTGACCGCGCGCATCTACACCGACTTGTCCTACTTCACGTCCGATCCGACCATTGGACGGGACGCGGCGCGGGTGTTCAACTACATCACCGGTTATGCCGAGCCGAGCGATATCGAGAAGATGGCGGTGTCGCCGCTGACGCTGCGCAAGCGCATGATCGAACATATCCGCGGCGAAACCAACCATGCCCGCCACGGCAGGTCCGGTGCGATCTGGATGAAGATGAATTCGCTGGTCGACCCCGACATCATCGACGCGCTCTATGAGGCATCGCAAGCCGGCGTCTCGATCGAACTCGTGGTGCGCGGAATCTGCTGCCTGCGGCCCGGCCTGCCCGGACTATCGGAAAATATCCGCGTCAAATCGGTGATCGGCCGCTTCCTCGAACACGGCCGTATCTACTGCTTCGGCATGGGACAGGGCCTGCCAAGCACCAAAGCAGCTGTGTATATCTCCTCGGCCGACATGATGCCGCGCAACCTCGACCGCCGCGTGGAGGTGCTCTGTCCGCTGCAGAATCCCACGGTACATCAGCAGGTTCTCGAACAAATCATGGTCGCCAACCTGAAGGACAATGAGCAGAGCTGGCAGTTGTTGCCGGATGGGTCGTCAACGCGTATGAAGGCCGCGAAAGGCGAAGAGCCTTTCAACCTGCACAATTATTTCATGACGAATCCGAGTCTCTCAGGCCGTGGAAAGTCGCTTAAGGAATCCTCGCCGCGCCGCCTCACGCGCCGTACCGAACGTCATCACCCCACCTAGGGAATTTTTGCGGTGAAGCGGCCGCGCAAGCACGCTTCCAGCGTCGCGGTCATCGACATCGGCTCGAACTCGGTTCGTCTCGTCGTCTATGAGCGGATGTCGCGAAGCCTGGTGTCGGTCTTCAACGAGAAGACACTGTGCGGTCTCGGCCGCGAGGTTCAAACTACGGGCCTGTTGGCGCCGGATGCGGTCGCCAGGGCCTTGACCTCGCTCAGGCGGTTTCGCGCGCTGTGCAAGGTACAGAAGGTCGGCCGCGTCCATGCGATCGCCACCGCCGCGTGCCGCGACGCGACCAACGGTCCCGACTTCATCGCCAAAGCGGAGCGTATCTGCGGCATAAAGATAGAAATTCTGTCCGGACCGCGCGAAGCGAAGCTATCGGCGCTCGGCGTTATCTCGGGCATTCACAAACCGGATGGCATCGTCGGGGATCTCGGCGGCGGCTCGCTCGAGCTGATCGATGTGCGCGGCAATGGCGTCCGCAGCGGCGTCACGCTGCCGCTCGGCACCCTCGCCTTGCAGGACTTGTCGCACAAATCGCTCAAGCGCGCCGAGCGCATCGTCAAGAATGAACTGTCCGATCTGACGCAGCTCAAGAGCGGCCGCGCCCGTTCGTTTTATGCCGTCGGAGGCACCTGGCGCGCGCTGGCGCGCATCCACATCATCCAGAGCGGCTATCCGCTCGGCGTGATGCATGGCTATTCGATACCGGCAGCCGACGCGCTCGATTTCGCGCGGCGGCTGCGGCGTCTTGCGGCTGCCGACATGCTCGCCGATATCGAGGCCATCGCCGAGGCGCGGCGGCCGTTGCTGACTTATGCGGCGCTGGTGCTCGAATACGTCATCCGCGTCGCCCAGCCGAAGACCATCGTGTTTTCGACCTTCGGCGTGCGCGAAGGCCTGCTCTACTCGATGCTGCCGGAGGCCGAGCGCGTGATGGACGGGTTCCTGTGCGGCGCGCAGACGCTGAACGAGCTATTGTCGCGATCCGCACGCCACGCCCAGGAATTGATTGGATGGACCGATCGGCTGGTCCGGGTGGTGGGATTGCGGGAAAGCGAGGAAGACCGCCGCCTGCGCCATGCCGCCTGCCTGTTGTCGGATATCGGCTGGCGGGTGCATCCCGACCATCGCGGCGAACAGACGTTGAGCCTCATCACTAATGGAAATTTCGGCTCGATCAGCCATCAGGGCCGGGCCTTCGTCGGACTCTCGGTATTCTTCCGCTATGCGGGCCTGAGCGAGGAGAATGAACCACCGGCGGTGATGCGGGACCTTCTGTCGCCAGCCCAACTCGAGCGCGCCCGCGTGCTCGGCGCAGCGTTTCGCGTCGCGCATCTGATCTCGGCAGCGCGGCCGGGCGTGTTGCCGGCGACCCATTTTCGCAGCCAAGACCGCAAGCTGATGCTGATGTTCGAGCACAAAATGGTCGATCTGGTCGCCGATCGCGTCGGCAGCCGCTTCAGGCAGCTCGCGCGGCTGGTCGGCCGCACGGGATCGATCGTGCGACGTTAAGGCAGGTCGGCCTGCCGCGCCGCCTCGACCGCAGCCGAGGGGGCGTATTTGGCGGCGCTCAGCGAGCGCTTCCGCCAGATCGATCCCGCGACCAGCACCACGATCGCGCCCAGCACGGATGCAATCGATCCCATCAGATCGCCGTCGAGGCTGAAATGCGAACTGCCGAACAGCGCCGACTGGACATCGACATTGAGCACCATCTGGCCGTCAAGCAGATGCTTCAGCAAGGGCTCGACAGCCGGATCGCTTGCGATCACGTCGCCCGCGATCCAACCGAGCAGCATGGCGCCAAACCAGATCAGCAGCGGAAAGCGGTCGAGCACCAGCATGATCAGCGCGGCTCCCGCGATGATAATGGGAATGCTGATGGCAAGGCCGAGGATCAGAAGCGAAAGCTTCCCGTTGGCAGCAGCCGCCACCGCGATCACATTGTCGAGGCTCATCACGATGTCGGCGATCACGACGATGCGGATCGCATGCCACAGTGTGGTGCCGGCGGCAATTTCGTCGCCCTCGTCTTCCGGCACCAGAAGCTTGGCCGCGATGACCAGCAGCGCAATTCCACCCATCAACTTCAGGTAGGGCAGCGACATCAACGTCGCGACGATGCCGGTGAACGCGATCAAGAGCACCACGGCGATGCCGGCGCCGATTACCATGCCCCACAGGCGATGGCGGCCGTGCAGGCCGCGGCAGGCCATCGCGATGACGAGCGCGTTGTCGCCGGACAGCAGCACGTTGATCCAGATGATCTTGCCAACCGCAAGCCAGAACGTCGGCCTCTGGATATCGGCGTGAAGCTGAGTGAAGAACGCGCCGACATTGGCGGGATCGGCGACCTGCAACAGCAAATTCACGGCTTGGCCCCCTGCCCCAGCGGCTCTCGTCAGCCGGTGTCAATCAGCCGACGATTTCGTTACCCGAAAAAAACTGCGTGATCTCGACCGCCGCGGTCTCGGGAGCATCCGACCCGTGCACCGAGTTTTCGCCGATCGACTTGGCGAAAAGTTTGCGGATCGTGCCATCAGCCGCCTTGGCAGGATCGGTGGCGCCCATCACGTCGCGGTGCTTGAGCACGGCGCCCTCGCCTTCGAGCACCTGGACCACGACCGGGCCGGAGGTCATGAAATCCACTAGCTCGCCGAAGAACGGACGCGCCTTGTGCACGGCGTAGAAGGTTTCGGCCTGCTCGCGCGTCATGCGAATGCGCTTCTGGGCGACGATGCGAAGGCCTGCTTGCTCGATCACCGCGTTGATCGCGCCGGTGATAT
The DNA here is from genome assembly GCA_005884765.1 of Alphaproteobacteria bacterium. GTDB lineage: Bacteria > Pseudomonadota > Alphaproteobacteria > Rhizobiales > Xanthobacteraceae > Bradyrhizobium. The sequence goes on along the minus strand of VAZV01000247.1, from coordinate 21,350 downwards.
TGCGCGCGGTCGCGTCGGGCTTGATGATCGAGAAGGTGCGTTCAATCGCCATGATTTCGTCCTTGAATAGCGGGGTTTAAGAATTGCGGCGCTTATATCGGCGCCATCGGCGGACGGCAAGCGATCCGGACTCTCGCCGGCGCCGCGGGCGTTGAGGCTAACGCCGGGAATTACAGTAATTTCACGATTATGAACCCACCCTGCAACGGCCGTCGCGGTTGCATTCAGCTTGGCAGGCGTAGGCTGCTATCGACCGAACGCCTCTTACGTCGGAGGCGCCACCGGGCAGCAGATTCACCGATGGCGCGGCATCCGCGCTTTCACCCTTGAGGAGACAACCATGTTACGCAAACTTTCGCTTGTCGCAGTCGCCGCGGCGTCGCTGGGCGCGGCTGCGTTGGCACCGACCTCCGCCTCCGCGTGGGGCTATGGTTACCACGGCGGATGGCACCACCACTTCTGGGGTCCGCGCGTCTTTGTCGGCGGTCCGGTTTACCTTGGCGGTTACGGATATGGCGGCTGCTATGTGCGGCGGTTGGTCCCGACCCCCTGGGGACCCCGTTGGCGGCTGGTCAACCGCTGCTATTAAGTCTCGCGGTTCAACAAGCCCCGGCCCCTTGCCGGGGCTTGCTTTTGACAACCCTGTGTCACGTATTTTTTACGATAGAGGCATGCAATCATCGCCCGACGGGAAACCATTTCTGCAGGTGTGACTTGGTTCGCCAACAAGTCGCCTGGGAAATTGCAACGGAACCCGTCATGAACGGCCGAATCGTTGACGACCGCGAAGCGATCGACGGCTAGACCAGCCGATCGATCTGCGACGCCGTGGGCGAGCGGCTACAGCAGAGACTGCGTCCGGAGCAGCTGGCGCCGTCCCCTCGGCTCCAGCGCCTGCTGGAGGAGTTGCGCAGGCGCGACAGCGGGAGCCGCCCGGCCGTGCCTAACTAGCTTGCATCACATCTCCAGCCCGGTGGCCCGCGTTTTTCGCGCATAAAGCGGTTGCGTTTGGCGGCTCGCGCGGTGACAACCGCGCATGCTTTCCATCAACGAAATATCGATCCGTCTTGCCGGACGCCTTCTGATTGACCATGGCACCGCCCAAATCATACCGGGCGCGCGGGTCGGTCTGGTTGGGCGTAACGGCACCGGCAAATCGACGCTATTCAAGGCGATCCGCGGCGAATTGCCGACCGAGAGCGGAACCATCACGATCCCGCCGCGCTGGCGCGTGGGCAGTCTCGCCCAGGAGGCACCCAACGGTCCGGAAAGCCTCATCGAGATAGTGCTGAAGGCGGACCTTGAACGCGACGCGCTGTTGCGCGAAGCCGACGTCGCGCACGAGCCGCACCGGATCGCGGAAATCCAAACCCGGCTGGTCGACATCGACGCCCATTCCGCGCCCGCACGCGCCGCCGCGATCCTCAGCGGCCTCGGTTTTTCGGCCGACGATCAGGGGCGGCCCTGTTCGGAATTCTCAGGCGGATGGCGAATGCGCGTCGCGCTCGCCGCAACCCTGTTCGCGGCTCCCGACCTTCTGCTGCTGGATGAGCCGACCAACTATCTCGATCTCGAAGGCACGCTCTGGCTCGAGGACCACCTGGCCAATTATCCGCGCACCGTGATTGTCATCAGCCACGACCGTGATCTGCTGGACACTTCGGTGGACCAGATCCTGCATCTGGACCGGGGCAAGCTCGCGCTCTACCGCGGCAGCTATTCTTCCTTCGAAGAACAGCGAGCCACGCGTGAAATGCTCGATGCCAAGCATGCCAAGCGGCAGGACGCGGAACGCAAGCGTTTGCAGGCCTTCGTCGATCGCTTCAAGGCCAAGGCCTCGAAGGCGCGCCAGGCCCAGTCGCGCGTGAAAATGCTCGAACGGATGAAGCCGGTCGCAGCGCTGGTGACGCAGGACGTGCGCGAGATCTCCTTCCCGGCACCCGAGAAAATGTTGTCGCCGCCGATCATCGCGCTCGACAATGTGTCGGTCGGCTATGACCCCAAAAGCCCGGTCTTGAACCGCGTCACCCTGCGGATCGACAATGACGACCGGATCGCGCTGCTGGGGGCTAACGGCAACGGCAAATCGACCCTCGTCAAGCTGCTCGCCAACCGCCTGCAGCCGTTCGCGGGCGCGGTCACGCGCGCGGATAAGCTGTCCATCGCCTATTTTGCGCAGCATCAGCTCGACGAACTGGATGAAGAAGGCTCGCCTTACGATCACATCCGCAGGCTGATGCCGGATATGCCCGAGGCCAAGGTGCGCGGTCGCGCCGGTGCGATCGGATTTTCAGGCAAGGCCGCCGATACATCCGTCAAAAGCCTGTCGGGTGGCGAAAAAGCACGGCTGCTGTTGGGGCTTGCGACCTTCTTCGGTCCCAACATGATCATCCTCGACGAACCGACCAATCACCTGGACATCGACAGCCGCGCCGCGCTTGCGGAGGCGATCAACGAATTTCCGGGGGCGGTCATCATGGTCTCGCACGACCGCTATCTGATCGAGGCCTGTGCCGAACGGCTGTGGGTGGTCGCCGATCACGCGGTCACCGCTTACGACGGCGATCTCGACGATTACCGGCGCATGGTGCTGTCGGCGCGCGGCATGCGCGCGAGTTCGCGCGAGCGCACCGGCAACGAGCGCGAAAAATCTCAGCGTGACAAAGCCGAAAAACGCAACCCGCTGAAACAGAAGATTTCGGAAGCCGAGGCCGAGATCGAGCGCATCAACGGCATTATCTCGAAAATCGATGCCGCGCTCGCTTTGCCCGATCTATTTACTCGCGATCCGAAGCAGGCCGCACAACTCGCCAAAGCGCGCGCCGGTGCAGCGGAGGCGCTGCGGCGGGCCGAAGAAGCATGGCTGGAGGCAAGCAGCCAATACGAGGTGGCGACGAGTTGAGCCGGTTCATGCCCGCTCGCGTGGTGCAGGACTAGGTCGCCGCAGGCTTCTTCTTCGCTTTTGGCTTTGCAACCTTCGGCTGCGCCACCGGCTCGGCCCCGCGCTCGACCGACGTCAGGCGCCCGGCGGTGAAGGTGTAGATGCCGGCGCGCGGTCCACGCGACCAGTTGACGACGGCAACGCGGTCACCGCGAGCGTTATTGGAGATATTGACGTTGTCGGGTGCGCCGACGCCGCGCACGACGTCGCATTCGGTGTGGCCGAGCGCCACCGTCCCGCTCTGAACAGGCGGCGCGCCGGCGGCCCCGTCGCTCAGGGCATTGGCGTCGGCGGGCGCCATCCCCGGACAACCGCCATCGGCGCTGACGAGGTCTTCGGCGGTGACGGCCTTGTCCGGCGTGAGCGGCGGCGTTTCAATCGACACGTTCTTGATAAACAGCCGGCCGGGGCGAGAGAACCATTCCGCATCTTTCGACAGAAGGTCCGACTGAAACAAATTGGACGCGCCGCCGCAGCCCGTGACAAGCGGGGCCAGCACCAGCAGCGCCAACAGCTGCTTCCAATGGGCTTCTTTATCGCTCACAAATTGAGTTCCGACCCCAAGACGACCCGAAGACAGTGCTGTAAACGTTTGTCCCAACATCACTTTGCGGCACGACCGTGGCTTACGGCCGAGGTCATCGACGAAAACCACAGATTATCATTAATTGCCGCACAGCGCTAATCCCGCCGCTGCCAGCGGCCCTGCTCGTCGGCCTGCCAATAGGTCACTTCGAAACCGCGCGATTTGCACTCGCTCCAGGCGCCGCGGGCGGCCGCCAGCGCGTCTTCGTCGTCGCCGTTGAAAACCAGCACCATGCGTTCGTAGGAGCCGCAATCGGCCGGCAACGCTGCACTGTCGATCAGAAACCGGACATTCGCGCCGTTCGGATTGCCCTCTTCGACCACGAGCACCACGGGCTGGTCCTGCGCGTCGCCGGCACGCCAGGTCGCATGCGGCAAGAATGAATCGTCGCGATAGGTCCACAAATGTGCGTCGAGCGCCTCAGTGCGCTCCTGCGAGGTCGATTGCACGACGACGCGCCAGCCGCGCTCCAGCGATTTCTCAAGCATCGGCGGCAACACGCTCTCAAGCGACATGTTTTGCAGGTGGTAGAACAGGACTTCGGTCATCTTTCGTAGTATTCCGCAACTAGTCGCTCGAGCAGGCGAACCCCGTAACCGGATCCCCAGCTCTGGTTGATCTCGGTCTTCGGCGCACCCATCGCCGTTCCCGCGATATCAAGATGCGCCCACGGCGTGTTGTCAACGAAGCGTTGCAGAAACTGTGCCGCCGTAATCGAGCCGCCGTTGCGCGTGCCGGTGTTCTTCATGTCGGCAAACTGCGAATCGATCAGCTTGTCATATTCGGGACCGAGCGGCATGCGCCAAACGCGCTCGCCGGTTTCAAGCCCGACCTTGATCAGGCGTTCCGCCAGTTCGTCGTTGTTGGAGAACAAACCGGCATATTCGGTGCCGAGCGCCACCATGATCGCGCCGGTCAACGTCGCAAGATCGACCATGAATTTTGGCTTGAACTTCTTCGTCACATACCAGAGCACGTCCGCCAGCACCAGGCGGCCTTCGGCGTCGGTGTTGATGATCTCGATGGTCTGGCCCGACATCGAGGTCACGATGTCGCCGGGGCGCTGCGCATTGCCGTCCGGCATGTTCTCGACAAGTCCGATGGCGCCGACGGCGTTGACCTTCGCCTTCCGCGCGGCCAGTGCGTGCATCAGGCCGACGACGCAAGCCGCACCGCCCATATCGCCCTTCATGTCCTCCATGTTGGCGGCACCCTTGATGGAAATGCCGCCGGTATCGAAACAGACGCCCTTGCCGATGAAGGCGACAGGTTGATCGCCGCGCTTGCCGCCGTTCCACCGTAGAATCACGGTGCGGCCGGGCCGGGTCGAGCCTTGCGCCACGCCGAGCAGCGCGCCCATTCCAAGCTTCGTCATCGCCTTGACGTCGAGGACGTCGACGACGACGCCGAGCTTGCGCAACTGGGCTGCGCGGCGCGCGAACTCGACCGGGAAGAGCACGTTCGGCGGCTCGTTGACGAGTTCGCGCGCCATGATGACGCCGTCGACGGTATGGGCGTTCGGGGCAAACGCCTTACGCGCCGCGGTCGAATCATCAACCGCGATCGCCACGTCGGCACGCAGCGCTTCTTCCTCGCCGTCTTTCTTCCTGGTCTTGTAACGATCGAATTTATAGGCGCGAAGCCGCACGCCGACGGCGATCGCGGCCGCGGATTCCGGCTTCATGGCACCGTCAGGCAATTCCGCGATAACAGTCAACGTATCGTTGCCCGGACGGAGCTTGCCGGCGGCTGTGCCGCCGAATTTGAGGAAATCCTTGTCTTTGAGATCGGAGAGTTTGCCGACACCGATCACAATCAAGCTCTGAATCTTGATTCCTTCCGGCGCCAGAATATCGAGCGTCGAGCCGCTCTTTCCCTTGAATTGACTGGTCGCGGCCGCCCGCTTGACGAGATTATCCGCCCCGCCCAGCGCCTTGCGGGTGGCGGGGCCGAACTTGAGCGCATCGTCGCAGAACACGACCAGAATGCCGCGGGGCGCGGTAGAAAATGGGACAAAGCCGACCTTGACGGCGTCGGACATAGGTAATTCCTCCAAAAATCAGGGCTTTAGCTCGCTACCGGTCGCCGCGGCATGGCTCGAACGGCCACTATGACCCGGCAGCCGCCGCGCTGCCAAGCGCCGGCGTGGCAGGACCGCCACAACGCGCGAATTATTAACCGCAGGTTGAGCGCGCCATGGCGCAGCCATTTTGTTGACGGATCAAAGGGATGGTAGTGAGTAACTGAGCCGCTGGGCCGATGATGGCGCGACTAAGGGGGATCCCCCGTCAGGGATTGGTCGGAAAGCCGGCGTTCAGTTGCGAGGTGGGGATCGTGCGGTAGCCGATGGGGTCGATCGACAGGTACATTTTCCGCACGACGCTCGCGTCGTTTGCGCTGGTCTTGGTCAGCCTCACCGGCGTGATCTGGATTACGCAGGCGTTGCGCGGCATCGACCTGATGACGAGCCAGGGTCAGACGATTCTCACCTTCCTCGGCGTTACGAGCCTCGTCATTCCGGCGCTGGTATTGATCATCTCGCCGATCGCGCTGATGATCGCGGTGTCGCATACCCTCAACAAGCTTGCGACCGACTCGGAAATCATCGTGATGAACGCGGCGGGTTTCTCCCCGTTTCGCCTGTTTCGCCCGTTCTTGTACGCGACCTGCGTGGTGGCGCTATTGGTTGCTTTTATCGCCGCCTATCTCGCGCCGGATGGCATGCGGCGGCTGAAGCAATGGGACGCCGACATCACCGCCGACGTGCTCGCCAACATTTTGCAGCCCGGCCGCTTCGCGCAGCTCGATCAAAACCTGACGATTCGGATTCGCGAGCGGCAGCCCGGTGGCCTGCTTTCCGGAATCTTCATCGACGACCGCCGCGATCCCAACGAGCGCGTCAGCATCATCGCCGATCATGGCACGGTGGTGAAGAACGAGGGCGGCTCGTTTCTGATTCTGGAAGACGGCAATCTCGAGCGCTTCGAAGTCGGCAAACGCGATCCGGCACTGGTCGCGTTCGGCCGTTATGCGTTCGACATGTCGAAATTCTCCAATCAAGGCCACGATGTCGCGCTGGGTATCCGCGAGCGTTATCTTTGGGAACTGCTGTCGCCGGCCGTGGACGATCCGGGCTACAAGGATGGCCCCGGGCAGTTTCGCGCCGAGCTGCATGACCGCTTCATGGCGCCGATCTATCCGTTCGCCTTTGCCGCGCTCACGTTCGCCTTTCTCGGCGCGCCGCGCACCACGCGCCAGAGCCGTAACTTCTCGATCGGCAGCTCCATCCTGGCCGTGTTCACGCTGCGCATGGCCGGCTTCGCCTGCTCGGTCATGGCGGTCAAGTCGCCGCTGGCTCCGCTCGTCCAATACCTGATGCTGTTGGGAGCGATCGGTGCCGGCCTGTGGCTCATCATCGGCGGCATCGTGGTGGAACCGCCGCCCGCGCTGATGGAGGCCATCAACAAATCCAATGCGCATCTCATGCGGCTGTTTGGACGGCTGGCCCCAGCATGAGCATGATGACCAACACGCTCGGACGCTATTTCGCCGGCCGCTTCGTGGTTTCGGCGCTCGGCGTGTTCGCCAGCATCTTCGTCCTGCTGGTGCTGGTCGACTACATCGAGATGGTCAGGAAGACCTCGGGGCTGGTTTCAGCTTCCCCGATCGCAGTCGCGGAGACCTCGCTGTACCGCGTGCCGCAGTTGCTCGAAAAGATGATGCCGTTCTGCATTCTGATCGGCGCGATGACCTGCTATCTCGCCCTTTCGCGCCGGTTGGAGCTTGTGGTCGCGCGCGCTGCCGGCGTTTCCGCCTGGCAGTTCATCGCGCCGGCGCTGGCAAGCGCCATCCTGCTCGGAATCGTGGCGACGATCGCCTATAATCCGATGTCGGCGAATCTGCGTGAAGTGTCCAAACGGATGGAGGCCGAACTGTTCGGCTCCGCTCCCGGCGGCGGCGTGCAGGATGCGTCAGGTTTTTGGATCAACCAGATCAACAGCGACGGCCAAGTCATCATCAACGCTGCGCGAAGCGAAAAGCAGGGTGTGCGCCTGACCGGACTGACGCTGTTCCGATTCGATACAGACTATCAGTTCAAGGAACGGATCGAGGCGCGAGAGGCGACGCTCGAGGAGGGCCAATGGCTGTTCAAGTCGGTCCGCCGCTTTTCGCTCGATGCGCCGCCGCTGGAGCAGGATAGCTTCGTGCTTCCGACGACCCTGACGCCAGCGCAGGTTCGCAACAGTTTTTCCACACCGGAAACTGTGTCCTTTTGGCAACTTCCAACTTACATCCGCTCATCCGAAAGCTCCGGATTTGCGACCGCCGGTTATCGGCTGCAGTACCACAAGCTTCTCGCACAGCCGTTTTTGCTGGCGGCGATGGTCATGCTGGCGGCATCCGTGAGCCTGCGGTTCTTCCGATTCGGCGGCGTGCAGAAGATGGTTTTAAGTGGCGTGGGCGCGGGCTTTCTGCTCTACGTGCTGTCGAAAGTAACTGAGGATTTGAGCAAGGCCGAGTTGATGCATCCGATCGCTGCGGCGTGGCTGCCCGTGCTTGTGGGCGGCCTCACCGGCTTTTTGGCCTTGCTGTACCAGGAGGACGGGTAGTGGCAGTAGTCGCCGCCCGCCAGAGAAGGTTGTTTGCGTTGCAGCGGCGCACGGTCGTGCGCCGTCATGGACGGCGTTTGGCCGCGTGCTGCGGCTCCCTGCTCGGCCTGATGTTCTGTCTGACGCTTGCCGTCGCGGTGGACGTGGCGACGACGGCGCCGGCATCGGCCCAAAGCTTCACCTACAATCCGCAGCCGCCTCGCCCGAAACCGCCGCGCACCGCCAATGATGGACAGATGCTGGTCCAGGCGGTCGAGGTCGACTACGACTACAACAATTCGCGCGTGTCGGCGGTCGGCAACGTCCAGATGTTCTACAATGGAACCAGCGTCGAAGCCGACAAGGTGATCTACGACCAGAAGACCAAGCGGCTTCATGCCGAAGGCAACATCCGCATGACCGATGCGGACGGCAAGATCACCTACGCCGAAATCATGGATTTGAGCGACGACTATCGCGACGGCTTCGTCGATTCGTTGCGCGTCGACACTGCCGATGCGACGCGCATGGCGGCGACGCGCGCGGACCGCAGTAGCGGCAACTACACCGTGTTCGAGAACGGCGTCTACACCGCCTGCGCGCCCTGCAAGGACGATCCGAAGAAGCCGCCGTTGTGGCAGGTCAAGGGCGCGCGCATCATCCACGATCAGACCGACAAGATGCTTTACTTCGAGACCGCGCAGCTCGAATTCTTCGGCGTCCCGATTGCGTACATGCCGTATTTCTCGACGCCCGATCCGACGGTCAAGCGCAAGACGGGATTCCTGATGCCGGGCTTCTCGCAGGCTTCAGGCTACGGATACGCCGTTGAAGTCCCGTTCTACTGGGCGATCGCGCCCGACTACGACATGACCATCAATCCGCGCATCACGACGCGCCAGGGCGTGCTGCTCCAGACCGAATTCCGCCAGCGCCTGATCAACGGGTCATATCAAATCCGCGCCTACGGCATCGACCAGCTTGATCCCGGTGCCTTCGCCGGCCAGCCGGGTGATCGTCAATTCCGCGGCGGCATCGACACCCACGGTCAGTTCGCGCTGAACGACAAGTGGGTCTGGGGTTGGGACGGCACCCTGCTCAGCGACTACATGCTGCTCTCGGACTATAGGCTCGCCCAATACCGGGACCCGATGGCATCGTTCGTGAACCTGCCGACCGAGGCCATTTCACAGCTCTATCTGACCGGCGTCGGCAATCGCAGCTATTTCGACGCCCGCACGATCTACTATCTCAGCCTGTCCGGCCTGCAATCCCAGGTGCCGATCATTGCGCCGGTCATCGACTATGCCAACGTGATCAACCACGCGGTGCTCGGCGGTGAATTCAGCTACAAGACGAATTTCGTCAATCTGAACCGCCAGACGGTGGTGTTCGATCCGATCACGAGCTCAGCTGGTGCCAATGGCGCTTGTCTGACGAACTCGGCCGACCCAGCCCAGACCATCGTGCGTGCGAACTGCCTGTTGCGCGGCATTCCCGGCGACTATACGCGCTTGACCGCTGAGGCGCAGTGGCGGAAATCGTACACCGACTCCTGGGGTCAGATCTGGACGCCGTTCGCGAGCGTCCGCGCCGATGCGATCAATGCGGACATCTCGAATCAGCCGGGCGTTTCCAACTTTCTCCCAGTGGGTGACACGCAGGCGCTGCGCGTGATGCCGACGGTCGGCCTCGAATACCGCTACCCATTCATTAACGTGCAGCCGTGGGGCTCCACGACGATCGAGCCGATCGCGCAGGTCATCATCCGGCCCAATGAAAGCTACGCCGGCAAGCTTCCCAACGAAGACGCGCAGAGCCTCGTCTACGACACCAGCAATCTCTTCAGCGTCGACAAATTCTCAGGCTATGACCGCGTCGAAGGCGGCGGCCGCGCCAATGCCGGCGTGCAGGCGACGACGCAGTTCGACCGCGGCGGCTCCGTCACGGCGGTGTTCGGGCAATCCTACCAGCTATTCGGCCTGAATTCCTTCACGGTCCAAGACATGACCAATACCGGCCTCGATTCCGGCCTGGCTAAGCCGAAATCCGACTATGTCGCCAGCGTCGCCTATTCGCCGAACAGAACCTATACTTTCAGCACGCGCGCGCGGATGGATGAGGCTACCGCAAGCGTGCAGCGCTTCGAGGCCGAGGGCCGTGCCAACTTCGACCGCTGGTCTGTCAGCCTGCTGTATGGCGACTATTCCCCGCAACCGGATCTGGGCTACCTGACCCGGCGTCAGGGCCTTCTTGGAAGCGGGTCGGTCAAGGTGGCATCGAACTGGGTGGTCACCGGCGCCGCCCGATGGGACCTTCAGGCGAATCAGATCAACCAGTACGTGGTCGGCGCCGGATATGTGGATGATTGCTTCGTGCTGGCAGCCAACTATGTCACGTCCTATTCCTATGCCACGACCACGTCGCCGCCTATACTCGGCCACGCCTTCATGCTGCAGATCGGCCTGCGTACGCTCGCCAATACGAGCTCGGCCGGTGGTACCGGCATTCAATAGACCCGAGGACGCATTGGTCGCGAGGCCCGGCTTTAGATCGGATCGGTTGACACAGCGAATATGATCATGACGACGACATTCCCGTACCGGCTTCGCACTCTGTTACTGGCTTGTGCTACATCGCTGATCTTGATCGGCGGCGTGTCGGCTTCACATGCACAAACCGTCGCTGTCATGGTCAACGGCGAGCCCATCACTGACTACGATATTGAACAGCGCAGCAAGCTGGACTTCATTTCCTCGCACAAGCAACCCGCCCGGCAAGACGTGATCAACGAACTGATCGACGAAAAGGTGAAGATCAAGGAGGCCAAGAAATTCGGGGTCGATCCCTCCTCTTCCGATATCGAACAGTCCTATGCCGCGATGAGCACGCGGATGCGGATCACGCCGGAACAGCTGACCAAGTCCCTTGAGAGTCAGGGTATCCGGCCTGATACGCTCAAAGCCCGCATCAAAGCCGATATGGTGTGGACCAGCCTGGTCCGCGGCCGGTACAAGGAAAGCCTCCAGGTCGGCGAGAAAGAAGTCGCCGAAGGCGCCAAGTCCGAAGGCGACGAAGCGCAGCAGGCCGAGGCTTTCGAATACAAGATGCAACCCATCGTCTTGATCGTGCCGCGGGGATCTCCGGCGGCCACCATCGAAGCCCGGGCCAATGCGCTCTTCAAGAGCATGCAGAACGCCACGATCCGCGAGACCGTCACCAAGACCTCGGCCGACATGCCGCCGGTTCTTCGCGAACTGCTCGACAAGACCCCGATTGGGCATCTCACTCCGCCCGAGGTGACCAAGCAGGGTGTGGAAATGGTGGCGCTATGCGGGAGAAAGCCAACCACCGTAGACTCGCCGAAGAAGAAAGAAATCCGCGACAAGATGTTTGTCCAGAAATATGAGGCGAAGTCGAAATCGTACCTGCAGGAAATCCGCAGAGCCGCGATGATCGAATATCGCTGACCATGGTGAAGCCGCTCGCGCTGACCTTGGGCGAACCCGCAGGTATCGGGCCCGACATCGCCATCAAGGCGTGGCTGCGGCGCACCGAGCTGAAGCTTCCGGCGTTCTACCTGCTCGGCGATCGCGACTTCGTCGCGAGACGCGCAGATATCCTCGGACTGGACGTCGATCTCGCCGATGTCGCCGTGGAAAAGGCCGTCTCCACTTTCGCGAGCGCTTTGCCAATCGTTGCCACCGGCCACGTCGCGACGGCGCAGCCCGGCCGGCCGGACGAAACCAGCGCGCAGGCAGCGCTCGCCTCCATCCGCCACGCGGTCGCCGATGTCGCGGCCGGACGCGCCGGCGCTGTCGTCACCAACCCGATCGCCAAGAACGTTCTCTATCGCGCCGGCTTCCGGCATCCCGGTCATACCGAATTTCTGGCGGAGCTTGCAGCCTCCGGCCACCATGTGCCGCAGCCGGTCATGATGCTGTGGTCACCCGAGCTCGCGGTCGTTCCCGTGACCATCCATGTTCCGCTGCACGAGGCTGTCACCATGCTGTCCAGCAAGCTGATCGTCACAACGGCGCGTATTGTGGTTGCGGAGCTGAAAGCCCGGTTTGGCGTCGCGGCGCCGCGCCTTGCCGTCACCGGTCTTAATCCGCACGCCGGCGAGGATGGCACGCTCGGTACAGAAGACCAGGAGATCGTGGCGCCGGCAGTCGAAAAGCTGCGCGCCGAAGGCATCGAGGTCCGGGGGCCGCTACCGGCCGACACATTGTTTCACGACGCCGCGCGCAAGACCTATGATTGCGCGATCTGTATGTATCACGACCAGGCGCTGATCCCGATCAAGACGATTGCGTTTGACGACGCCGTCAACGTGACGCTTGGACTGCCGTTCATTCGTACTTCGCCCGATCATGGCACGGCCTTTGATATCGCCGGCAGCGGCCGCGCCAACCCGGCGAGCCTGATCGCGGCGTTGCGGCTGGCCGCGCGCATGGCCTGAGCATCGTGAGCGCGATCGACGATCTTCCACCGCTGCGCGAGGTCATTCGCGAGCACGCGCTCTCGGCCCGCAAATCGCTGGGCCAGAACTTCTTGCTGGACCTCAACCTGACCGCGCGGATCGCGCGCGCCGCAGGTCCGCTTGAGGATGCGACCATTGTCGAGATCGGGCCTGGCCCCGGCGGGCTGACGCGGGCGCTGTTGGCGCTGGGCGCGCGGCGTGTCGTCGCCGTCGAACATGACGCACGCGCGCTGCCCGCGCTTGAGGCGATTTCGCGACGTTATCCGGGACGGCTGGATGTCGTCCACGCCGACGCGCTGGCCTTCGATCCGCGGCCGTTGCTCGGCGGCGCCCGGGCGAAAATCGTCGCCAACCTGCCCTACAACATCGCGACCACGCTGTTGATCGGCTGGCTCTCGATCGAGCCGTGGCCGCCCTGGTACGACATGATGGTGCTGATGTTCCAGCGCGAGGTGGCCGAGCGTATCGTCGCGCAGGAAAATGACGAAGCCTACGGGCGGCTCGGCGTGCTTGCGAACTGGCGCACTGCGACCAAGATCCTGTTCGACATTTCGCCCGCGGCTTTCGTGCCCCAACCCAAGGTCACCTCGTCGCTGGTGCGGCTCGTGCCACGCAGCGCGCCGGAGCCTTGCGATCGCAGGGCCCTGGAGCAAGTCGCGGCGGCAGCCTTCGGCCAGCGGCGGAAAATGCTGCGGCAAAGCCTGAAATCACTCCCGGCGGAGCCTGCCCGGCTGGCTCTAGCGGCGGATGTCGATTTGAAGCGGCGGGCCGAGACCGTTCCGGTCTCTGGCTTTGTTGCCATGGCCCGTGAATTAGCCAATATACAAAACGAGAAATTGCACATGCCCTAAAGGGGAACAAGCATGGCGTTGATGCGCCGCCAGTCATTGGTCAAGTTCGACGCCCCTCTTTGCGAAACCATCGTCGAGACGCCGAAACCGCTGGCCAGGCAAGTTTTGGTGCGCATCGAGCGCTGCGGTCTGTGTCATTCCGACCTGCATATCCAGGACGGTTACGCCGATCTCGGCGGCGGCAAGAGGCTCGACACCACGCGCGGCATGACGCTGCCGTTCACGCTCGGCCATGAGATCGCGGGCGTCGTCGAGGAAGTAGGCCCAGAACTTTCAAAGGATTGGGTCGGCACCAGGAAAGCGGTATTCCCCTGGATCGGCTGCGGCCAATGCCGCGACTGTCTCAATGGCGATGAGAATCTCTGCCTCAAGCAGCGCTTCCTCGGCGTCTCCATCGATGGCGGTTTTGCAAGTCACGTCCTGGTCCCCGACGCCAAATATCTGTTGGATTACGATCCGCTGCCGGTCAATCAGGCGGCGACGCTGATGTGCTCGGGGGTGACCGCCTATGGCGCTTTGAAGCGCCTGGTCGACCGGCCGCGCCAGCGCAATCTTTTGCTGATCGGACTTGGCGGGGTCGGTATGATGGGGCTGTCTTTCGCGCAAGCCATGTTCAAGCAGAAGATCTCGGTGGCGGATGTCAGCCCCGCCGCACGCGAGGCGGCCCTCAACAATGGCGCCGCGATCGCCTATGATCCCTCCGAAAGCGATATCGCAAGACGCATCCTCAAGGAGACCGAGGGCGGTTTTGATGAGATCGTGGATTTTGCCGGCAATGAAAAGTCGATGGCATTCGCGGTCGCGGTTGTCGCGCGCGGCGGCAAGATCGTGGTCTCCGGCCTGATGGGCGGCAATTTCAGCCTGCCGATGGTGCAGTGGATCTACAAGCGCATGACCATCGAGGGTTTCATGGTCGGCACGCTGACCGAGGCGCGGGAGCTGATGGCGCTGGCGCGCGCCGGCAAGATCAAGCCGACGCCGATAAAGGAAGAGCCGATGGGCGACGTCCAGAAATGGATCGACGCGTTGCGGGCCGGACAAGTGGTTGGACGTATCGTGCTGAAGAACTGAGGCGGAACTACTAATAAGCCCCGCAAAAAGGGGCCAAGTGCAGCGCCTCGCCTGAACAGGGAGGATCCAATGACTGCAACGAATCATTCGACCTTGGGCGCACTGGCGCTGCTCGCGCTGAGCTGCGCCGCAACGCCTGTAATGGCGCAAAAGCAATATGGCCCAGGCGCCACCGACACCGAGATCAAGATCGGGACCACCACGCCCTATAGCGGTCCAGCCTCGGCCTACTCGGCGGGCGCGATCTCCACGACGGCTTATTTCGCCATGATCAACGCACAAGGCGGGGTAAACGGACGCAAGATCAATTACGTCAGCCTCGATGATGCCTATAGCCCGCCGAAGACGGTGGAGCAGATCAGGCGTCTGATCGAAAGCGACGAGGTGCTGTTTCTGGTCAATCCGGTCGGCACCGCAACCAACATGGCGGTCGTCAAATACATCAACCAAAAGAAGGTACCGCACCTCTTCGTCGGCTCCGGCGCGACCGTCTTCAACGATCCCCAACATTATCCATGGACGATGAGCTGGACGCCGCATTACGCGTCGGAAGGCGAAATCTACGCCAAATATATTCTCTCGACCAAGCCCGACGCCAGAGTCGGAATTCTTTCGCAGAACGACGATCTCGGCCGCGACTATATCCTCGGCTTCAAGCGCGGGCTCGGCGACAAGGCATCGTCGATGATCGTCTCAGCGCAGACCTACAACACCTCTGACCCCACGGTCGATTCCCAGGTAGTTTCGCTGAAGGCTTCCGGCGCCGACATGTTCGTCATCTTCTCGGTACCGAAATTCGCGGCGCAAGCCATTCGCAAGGCCTATGACATCGATTGGCATCCGCAGGAGTTCGTATCCAGCGTCGGCTCCTCGATCGCTGGCGCAATCAGGCCGGCAGGCTTTGAGGCGGCAAAAGGGATTATTTCGGCCGCCTACCAGAAGGATCCGGCCGACCCGCAATGGCGGGACGATCCCGCCATGAAGGCCTGGTGGGCTTGGATGGACAAGTACAACCCCCGCGTCGACAAGAGCGATTATTACGGGCCCTACGGCTACAACATCGGCTACGCGGTGGTGCAGCTTCTAAAGAATTGCGGCGATAACCTGACGCGCGAAAACATCATGCAGCAAGCTTCACACCTCAACATGGAGCTGCCGTTGCTGCTGCCGGGCATCCGGTTGCAGACGAACCCAACCGATCTGCGCCCGATCAAGCAGATGCGCCTCGTCCGCTTCAACGGCGAGCGCTACGTGCTGTTCAGCGACGTGATCGAGAGCAATTGACGACCGATTTGGTTGCCCGCGCATCGAAACAATAACGCCATCTTTTTGTCCGATCCGGACAAAATTGCGGGCCCGAATTAAACCCTATCCTCTCCGGAATTGCGGCTCATTGCGACCCAAGTCTTTTCCGAGATTTGGGACGGGTAGTGTTGTGTAGCGTCACCGGAGATTCACATGTCAGACCGAGCCGCGAAATTCGCGATCGCGATTTTCGCCAGCATTCTCGCCGGCACCACCGTTACCCCAATTTTTATCCCAATTTTGCGCATCACGGCCGACGCGGCCGAGGCCTGCCAGACTGAACCGGGCAGTCAAACGCCGCAAGGCAAGCATTGGCGCTATCGCATCGAGCACCCGGGCAATCGCCAATGCTGGTATCTGCGTGACGTCGGCGGAAAGCCGGCGCAGGCCGCTTTGCCGGAGCGATCGGAGCAGTCGACTGAACCGAAGGCTGAATCTCCGCCGCCACAACGTTCGCTGGCCGACGCGCATGCCGAGCTGCCTTGGCCGCAAACGCGCATCGAGCAAAACACCGGAACGGGCGTCCGGCAGCCGCCGCAGGCGATGTCGACGGATGCCGCGAATACACCGAATGAGCAGCGTCCGAATGTACTGGAGAACACGACGCGCGGATCGCTGATCGGGACACGCTGGCCCGATCCGTCCAGCGCGAGTTCACCGCTCGGCCCACAACCGGCAACGTCCGATGCGGTCGCCGACGCACAGGCAGATCAGCAGCCGACAACGCCGGCACAGGCTGCCCCACCCGCGCCGCTCGTGGCTGCGGACGCTCCGCCAGCAAAGCCCGCGGCCTCGCTGCAAACGCTGTTGATGGTGGTTGCAGGAGCGCTCGCGCTCGCGGGCCTGATAGCAAGCGCGATCTTCAGGTTCGGTAGCGCACGGCGCCCGGCGCCAAATGCCGCCCGTGGACGCCGGCGCGTGGTCTGGGAGACCGCGGATGCCGCCCGCCAACCGCCGCCTCCTCCGCAACCGTCGCCGCTTCGCCAGGCGCCGCCCCGCCAATCCCCCCTGCCCCGCCAGTCCCCACCGTTGGGCGATCCGGATCAGTTCAGGCGTCGTCCCGAGCCCGCGCCTGGTTTCCATGCGGCGAGCAAGCAGGACGAGCGACTCGACAGGATCTCAGAGATGCTGGAGCGCATGTCCAAGCAGGCGTCGAACTAGATTTACTTCTCAAGCTGTCGTTGCAACGCGCGCACGAAATTCGTCAAACCGGTGCGGCGTTCGCGCTTCAGCCGCTCGGCCTTGAGGATCGATTGCACCTCGGCGAAGGCTTCGTCGACGTCGTGATTGATCACGATGTAGTCGTATTCCGCCCAATGGCTCATCTCGTGGGCGGCCCGGTTCATCCGTCCAAGGATCACCTGCTCGGAGTCCTGCGCACGGGTGTGCAGCCGCCGCTCCAGGTCAGCCGCCGACGGCGGCAGTATGAATACGCTGACGACATCGGCCCGCGCCTTCTCGCGCAATTGCTGCGTGCCCTGCCAGTCGATATCGAACAGCACGTCCTGTCCCGCCGATAATGCGGCTTCGACCGGCACGCGCGGCGTGCCGTAGCGGTTGTCGAACACGGTGGCCCATTCGAGCAGTTCGCCCTGTTTGACCATCTGTTCGAACCTGACCTTGTCGACAAAAAAATAGTCGCGGCCATCGACTTCGCCGGGCCGCATCGGGCGCGTGGTGGCCGACACCGACATTTTCAGCCCCGCCATCCGCTCGATCAGCATCCGCGAGAGCGTGGTCTTTCCCGCGCCCGACGGCGACGACAGCACGAACATCAACCCGCGCCGCTCGACCCCGTCGAAGCCAACCCCGTCGAAGTCATGGCCGCTTGCCGTCATGTCTCACTCCAGATTCTGGACCTGCTCGCGAAACTGTTCGACCACGTTCTTCATTTCGAGGCCGGTATTGGTCAATTCGATATCGTTCGACTTGGAACAGCAGGTATTGACCTCGCGGTTGAATTCCTGCGCCAGGAAATCGAGCCGCCGCCCGACCGGTCCGCCCTTGCCGATCATCTCGCGCACCTGCGCGATATG
Source organism: Alphaproteobacteria bacterium (assembly GCA_005884765.1). GTDB lineage: Bacteria > Pseudomonadota > Alphaproteobacteria > Rhizobiales > Xanthobacteraceae > Bradyrhizobium. The sequence continues at coordinate 3,488 of VAZV01000247.1, read as the reverse complement.
GGAGGCGATGCGATCGAGCTCTTCGCGAACATCGGCCTTGGCCGCGATCAGCAGCGCTTCCTGGTTGAGCCGGTCGGCATCGAAGCGGTCGGACGATTCCAGAAGCATCGCGATCTGTTCGGCCAGGCGCGCCCTGATCGCCTCGGGCTTGCGGCCGGGGGCTGCTTCGGCCTTTTTCGCCAGCACCTCGATTTCATCCATCCGCTGGATGAGAACTTGCCCGAGCGCCATGCCCTCGCGACGGCGCATCGCGACAAGGTCGGCCAGCACCTCGTCGAATGCCACAGCCGCCGCAGCTTTCGCCGCCTCGTCTTCGGCCTCGTCGCTCTCCGGCTCGACGATCTCGATGACGCCCTTGATGGCAAGCAATCCATCGACGCTCGGCGCCACCGCGTCGATCTTGCCCGCGACCAGGCTAGCGACCTTCACGACTGACGCCAGCACATCCTCGTTCACGCGCACGCTCGAAGCGGCATTGGTCCGCTTCACGTTCAGATTGGCGTAGACCGTGCCGCGCGACAGCACCTCGCCGGCGCGCTTCTTCGCAAATGCTTCGAGCTCGTCCCACCCCGGCGGCAGCCGCATGCGCAGGTCAAAACCCTTCGCGTTGACCGACTTCAATTCCCATTCGAACGTGTAAGGTCCGCTTGCACCATGGCTGCGGGCAAAGCCGGTCATGCTCGACAGCGCCATCGGGTGAAATTCTCCGGCAAATCAGCAACAGCAAATCAGCAACAGAATGTCAGATTCGCTTGGTGAGAGCGTTGCGGGACCTTAGTGGGTTTTTGCAAAAAGTGGAATCGGTTCCACCGGCCGACCGGCCTTGCCCCGTTATTGCTGCACCACGGGCGGGGTGGTCGTCGATTGCGCCGCGCCCTGCCGGGCTGGAGCCGCGGCAGGCTTGGCCGGCTTTTTCGGCGGCGGCTTTGTCGCCGCCGTCGGGCTGGCGTCCGCTGGCGCGCCCACGGCAGCCGGCGGCGCCGCGTCATCCGCCGGTTCGACGGTATCGTTCTGAATCTGCTTTTCCATCGTGCGCAGCTTCGCGACGTTCTTCTGGTGCTGATCGTAGGTTTCGGTAAAGGCATGGCCGCCGGTGCCGTCCGCCACGAAGTAGAGATCGCGCGTGCGCGCCGGATTGGCCGTGGCCTCCAGCGAGGCCCGCCCGGGATTGGAAATAGGACCCGGCGGCAGGCCGTCGATTACATAGGTGTTGTAGGGCGAGGGTTGCGAGATTTCGCTGCGCTTGATCGGCCGGCCCAGCGTCCCCTTGCCGCCCACCAGCCCATAGATGATGGTTGGGTCCGACTGCAGTTTTATCTTCTGCCGCAGGCGATTGACGAATACCGCGGCAACCCGGCTGCGCTCATCCGGCTTGCCGGTTTCCTTCTCGACGATCGAGGCCAGTGTCACGAGTTGGTCCGGCGATCTAAGCGGGACATCCGGGCTGCGGCGTTCCCAGATTTCGGCGAGCGCGCGTTTCTGCGCCTGCTGCATGCGCTGGATCACCTGGTCGCGCGTGGTGCCGCGCGGGAATTTATAGGTCTCCGGCAACAGCGTGCCCTCGCGCGGGACTTCGCGCACCGAGCCGGCAAAAATATCGTTGTCGGAAAGCCGCGCCACGATCTGTTCAGACGTCAGTCCTTCGGGAATCGTGACCGAGTGCTGGACCACCTTGCCCTCAACGATGGTGCCGATAACGTCGCGCAGGCTGGCGCTCTTCTGGAACGAATATTCGCCAGGTTTCAATTCGGAGCGTGCCTTCATCGCCAGCACCGCGCCGATGAACGCCCAGCGGTTGTTGTCGATCACGCCCTCGCGTTGCAGCACGTCGGCGATATCGGCCATTCCCGCCCGCGCGGGGATGTTGACGACCTTGTCCTCCTGCAGCGGACCCGGCGCTTCCAGCTTCTGCCTGCCGTAGTAGTAGGCAGCACCGGCGCCGATCATCCCGACCAGCAATAGGGTGATGATGGCGTTACCGACCACGACAAACGGGTTGCGGGCACGCTCCGACCGCCTGGGCGGCGGCGGAACCTGCTCGGGCTCCAGCGCGGCGCGCGGGCTGCGTGGCGAAATGGGCGGCCTCTCACTCATCGATGCAACCTGAATCCTGCCGGTTCAATCGTGGCCTGACGAATCCCTTGTCCTGCCCATAGCATATGCCCGCAATTTGCGCATGATCCGCCAAAGTGTGAAGCGGTTGGCGAAAGATCATGCGCCCATTAATAGTTGAGAGCGCGATCGGACGCAAAACCGGAATCCACCTTGCCGATCGCGCTCTGCACTCATCACCGAATGAGGCAAAACGGTGGACTGGTTCTCGTGACAGGCTAGTTGACCACGCGCCGGATGATTACGGACGCGTTGGTGCCTCCGAAACCGAACGAATTCGACAGCGCGACGTTGATTTCGCGTTTGCGCGCGACTTTTGGCACGAGATCGATCGCAGTCTCCACCGAGGGATTGTCGAGGTTGATGGTCGGAGGCGCGATGTTGTCGCGAATCGCAAGGATAGAGAAAATCGCCTCGATCGCGCCTGCGGCGCCGAGCAGATGTCCGGTCGACGACTTGGTCGACGACATCGATACCTTTGAAGCGGCGTTGCCAAGCAAGCGTTCGACGGCGCCCAGTTCGATTTCGTCGCCGACCTGTGTCGACGTGCCGTGCGCATTGATGTAGTCGATCTCGGATGGGGTGATGGCCGCGCGCTTCAAGGCGGCGGCCATGCTGCGGAATCCGCCGTCGCCATCGGGCGATGGCGAGGTGATGTGGTAGGCATCGCCGGACAATCCGTAGCCGGTCACTTCCCCGTAGATCTTCGCGCCGCGCGCCTTGGCGTGTTCATATTCCTCGAGCACCACGACGCCGGCGCCCTCGCCCATCACGAATCCATCGCGGTCCCTGTCATAGGGGCGGGACGCTTTTCCCGGCGTGTCGTTAAAGGCCGTCGACAACGCACGCGCCGCGCAAAACCCCGCCATCCCGATTCGGCAGATCGGCGATTCGGTGCCGCCGGCGACCATCACGTCGGCATCGCCGAGCGCGATCAGCCGGCTGGCATCCCCGATCGCATGCGCGCCGGTCGAGCACGCCGTCACCACGGCATGGTTCGGGCCCTTGAGGCCATGCTCGATCGACACGTAGCCCGAGGCGAGATTGATCAGGCGCCCGGGGATGAAGAACGGCGATACTTTGCGTGGTCCGCGTTCCTTGAGAAGTACCGCGGTGTCGGCAATGCCGGAGAGGCCGCCGATGCCCGAGCCGATCATCGTTCCGGTAGCGCAGCGGTCCTCCTCACTTGCGGGATGCCAGTCAGCGTCGTCGAGCGCCTGTCGTGCCGCGCACATGGCGAAGATGATGAAGTCGTCGACCTTGCGCTGGTCCTTTGGCTCCATCCACTGGTCAGGATTGAACGTACCGCTGCTCCCGTCACCGCGGGGCACCTGGCAGGCGATCTTGCAGGTCAGGTCGGAGACATCGAAGGATTC
>VAZV01000003.1 GCA_005884765.1 Alphaproteobacteria bacterium | reverse complement strand
TGCAGCTTGGCGCGAGTTTCGTGGCGCGCAGCTTCTCCGGCGACAAGACGCAACTGGTGCCGCTGATCGCGGCCGCGATCCGGCACAAGGGCGCGGCCTTTATCGACGTGATCAGCCCCTGCGTCGCCTTCAACAACCATGCCGGCTCGACCAAGAGCTTTGATTACGTGCGCGAACACAATGATGCGGTGAACCGGCTCGACGTCATCACCGGCCGCGATCCGATCACGGTGGACTATGCGCCGGGCACGGTGCAGGTGGTCGAGCAGCACGACGGCACCCAGCTCGCACTTCGCAAGCTCGATGCGGATTACGACCCGCACGATCGCGTGGGCGCCATGACCTTCCTGCAAAAGCACGCGGCCAAGGGCCAGATCGTCACCGGGCTGCTTTACGTCGATCCGGAGTCCGAAGACCTGCATTCTCATCTCGACACGGTCGATACCCCGCTCAATGCGCTGGACGAGAAGGCGCTGTGCCCCGGCTCCGCTGCACTGGACAAGATCAACGCGAGCCTGCGTTGAGACGTTCGCTCGCCGCATCATGCTGAGCGCCTGAGAAAGGTCCGCCAACGTCGCGGCGGCGTTTTTTCGCTTATCGCAAAATATTTGCTATGGATGTTACGCCGCAGGGAGAACCTTGCGGGCCAGCAGGGGCCATCCATGCAACCAGTGACACAATACGCCAAAAGCGGTGACGTCCACATCGCCTATCAGGCTTTCGGCGACGGTCCGATCAATCTGGTTATGGTTCCCGGATTTGTCTCGAACGTCGAGCACTACTGGGAGCAACCTGACTTCGCCCGCTTCTTGAATCGTCTGGCCAGCTATGCGCGCGTGGTGACCTTTGACAAGCGCGGTACCGGCGGATCGGACCGCGTCGCCGACGCTGAACTGCCCAGCCTCGAGGTGCGCATGGACGATTTGCGAGCGGTGATGGATGCCGCCGGCATGCAGCAGGCGGCACTACTGGGAATATCTGAAGGCGCGCCGCTGTCAGTCCTGTTTGCCGCCACCTATCCCGACCGCTGCCGCGCACTGGTGCTTTACGGCAGCTTTTCCCGCTTCTCCTACTGGTTTCCGACCGACGAATCTCTGGCCGCATTCTTCGGCTATGTCGAGAAGTCCTGGGGGACCGGCGGCAGCATCCAGCGATTTGCCGCCTCACGTGCCACGGATGTGGCCTTTCAGCGCTGGTGGGGGCGCAATGAACGCCTTGGCGCGAGCCCGGCGGCAGTATTGGCGCTGATGCGAATGAACAGTCAAATCGAAATCAGCGGTGTCCTTCCAGCCGTGCGCGTGCCCACGCTGGTGATCCATCGGACGGGAGATCGGGCTGTCAGCGTCGAGGGCGGTCGTGACGTGGCCGCAAGGATACCGGGCGCCCGCCTGCTCGAAGTGCCGGGAGAGGACCACATCTTCTATGTCGGTGACAATGCCGGCGAAATCTCCGATGCGATTGAGGAGTTTCTGACCGGGTCGCGCGGTCCGGTGGTGGCCGACCGGCTGCTCGCCACGGTGCTGTTCACCGATATCGTAGGCTCGACAAAGAAGGCGGCCGAACTCGGCGACCAGCGCTGGCGTCACCTGCTCGATGAGCATCACGCGACAATCCGGCGTGCGCTGACTCGCTTCCGCGGCCGCGAGGTGAAGACAACCGGCGACGGCTTTCTGGCAACCTTCGATGGTCCGGCGCGCGGCGTCCGCTGCGCCTGCGCGATCGCCGAAGAGATCAAGCTGCTTGGGGTGGAGGTCCGGGCCGGCCTGCACACTGGCGAGTGCGAAATGATGGGCGACGATGTCGGCGGCATCGCGGTCCATATTGGCGCGCGCGTTGCCGCGCTGGCTGGCGCCGGCGAAGTATTGGTGTCGGGCACTCTGAAGGACCTGGTGGCCGGCTCGGGGTTGCGGTTCGGCGCCCGTGGCAGCCACCTTCTCAAGGGCATCCCCGGCGAGTGGCAAATATTTGCTGCCGAGCCTAGCGATACGCGTTAGCTTGCCAGTAAGAAAGATCGTTATCGAACTGCTAATCGCCGAGTGAGATTCCGAACCTGCGTTCCCATCTCAAGATGGTAGAGTTAGCAGTACCCAATTCCCCCGCCCGCCGCACGATGGTAACATCAGTGGTGTATGGACCATGTAACCGGGGAAGTCCCAATGGCTTTGGGCGTCGAGAGAGAAGTTGCACGCAGCGCCGGCTTTGAGCCGATCGAGGTGATTCCAACCGGAGCAGCACTTGGCGCCGAACTACGCGGCGTCGATCTCAAAAATATCGACGCGTCGCAGTTTGCGGTCATCAAGCGGGCCTGGCACGACCATGAGGTCATTCTGGTGCGCGGCCAGACGCTCAGCGACCAGGACCTGATCGCCTTCAGCCGCCGCTTCGGCGATCTCGACTGGGCGCCGGTGCAGGAGACCGGCAGGCGCTTCGTCGAGGGATTGCCCGAGATCTACATCGTTTCAAACGTGATGGTGAACGGCGAGCCGATCGGCAGCTTAGGGGCCGGCGAAGCAGTTTGGCACACCGACATGTCGTATCTCGATGTGCCGCCGATGGCGAGCATGCTTTATGCGCTCGAGGTGCCGCCTGCCGGCGGCAATACCTCGTTCTGCAGCATGTACGCGGTCTACCAAGCGCTGCCGAACGAGTTGAGGCAGCGGATCGCAAAACTGAAGATCAAGCACGACGGCACCTACAACAGCGGCGGCTATTTGCGCCAGGGCGTCGCCGCGACCGACGATCCCAGGACCTCGCCGGGTGCCGTGCACCCGCTGGTCTGCACCCACCCCGACACCGGGCGGCGCATGCTTTATCTCGGCCGCCGGCGCAACGCGTATCTCGTGGGCCTCGAGCTTGCCGAATCTGAGGCGCTGCTCGACCAGCTGTGGGCGTTCGTCGCTCGCCCGGAATTCGCCTGGGAGCATGCCTGGCGGGTCGGCGATCTCGTGCTGTGGGATAACCGCTGCACCATGCACCGGCGCGACCCGTTCGACGCCTCGGCACGCCGCATCATGCATCGCACGCAGATCAAGGGCAGCGCGGCGCCGGTCTGATGAAGAGGTTCGGCGCCTCCAACAGGGTCCTTACGATCATCTGCCTGATGTACCTGATTCTCTATGTGGATCGGGTCAACATCTCGACGGCCGCGCCGCTGATCAAGGCGGACCTCAAGCTGAGCAACACCGAGTTGGGTCTGGCGTTTTCGGCGTTTGCCTATCCGTATGCGCTGTTCCAGCTGATCGGTGGCTATTTCGGCGACAGATTCGGCGCCCGCCTGACGCTGTTCGTCAGCGGACTTATTGTCAGTGCTGCAACCGCGGCAACCGGCGCGGTCGGCGGACTTGGAAGCTTGTTCTCCGCGCGGCTCGCCCTCGGGATTGGCGAAGGCACGACCTTCCCGACTGCGACGCGCGCGATGGCGTCATGGGTGCCGGAACGCAGTTGGGGCTTCGCCCAGGGCATCACGCATTCGTCCGCACGGATCGGAAACGCGGTAACGCCGCCTCTGATTGCGCTATTGGTGACCCTGGTGTCGTGGCGCGGGGCGTTCGTTGTCCTTGCATTCTTGAGCCTGATCTGGGTTGTGATCTGGTGGTGGAATTTTCGCGATGTTCCCGCGGCGCCGCCACTGACGTTGGAAGAACTGGTGGCGCTTCCAGCACGCAGCCGGGGCGGCGCGGCCAAGACGGTGCCGTGGCTGAAATTGTTTCGCCGCATGCTGCCGGTGACCGCGGTCGATTTTTGCTACGGCTGGACGCTATGGCTGTTTTTGAGCTGGATACCATCGTTCTTTTACCAGAACTACCAGCAGAACCTGACGCAATCGGCTTTCTATTCGGCCGGCGTCTTCCTGGCCGGCGTGATCGGCGACACCCTGGGCGGCGTGGTGAGCGACAGGATCCTGCACCGGACCGGAAACCGCGCCGCGGCGCGCCGCAACGTCATCGTGGCCGGCATGCTCGGCGGCTTTGTGTTCCTGATTCCGGTGATGCTGGTACACGACGTCAACGTGGCCGCGATCGCGCTTGCCGCGGCATTCTTTTTTGTCGAGCTGGTGGTGGCGCCGATCTGGGCGGCGCCGATGGACATCGCGCCGAATTACTCGGGATCCGCCAGCGGAATGATGAATTTCGGTTTCGGCGTTGCCGGAATCATTTCACCCTTGGTGTTCGGATTCCTGATTGACCGGACCGGAAGCTGGACCCTGCCGTTTGCCGGCTCGATTTGCCTGTTGCTGCTCGGCGCCGGACTTGCGTCCCGCATGCATCCGGACCGGCCATTCGAGGAGCCTGAAGCTTCTTGATTCAGGCAACCGCCGCGATCGCGCGCGGATTCGCGACGTATTCCTTGAGCACCTTGTCGGCAGCGTCGACTTCGACCAGCGACACGTCATAGCTCCAGAGATCGGCCAGGTGCTGGAGCACGCGCCTTGCATCTGCCTCGTTGAGCTGCGCTCCCTTGACCACGGCGTGACGCAACATCAGCCGGCGATCGCCGGCGAGATCGACGTCGACCACCTCGATGTTGGCATCGATGAACCCGACGTCGTACTGCTTGGCCAGTTCGCGGCGGACGCGGCGATAACCACGTTCGTCGTGGATGGCATCGACCTTGACGCCGGCCCGTTCCTCCGGATCGTCATGCAGGTGGAACATGCGGAAATGCCGCATCAGCCGCGGACTGAGGTACTGACCGATAAAGCTTTCGTCGCGATAATTGGCCCAGATGCCGCGCAATATGCCCATCACGTCGCCGTTCCCGGCGATCTCCGGAAACCACTCGCGATCCTCGTCATCCGGATTGGAAACGATGCGCTCGATGTCCTGCATCATCGCAAAGCCGAGCGCATAGGGGTTGAAGCCGGAGAAGCGCGGATCGTCGAAATCCGGCTGGAACACGACGTTGGTGTGCGACTGCAGGAATTCGAGGAAATTGCCGTCGGAGATCCGTCCCTGTTCGTGCAACCGCTTCATGATGCGGTAATGGACGTAGGTCGCGGTGCCCTCGTTCATCACCTTGGTCTGGCTCTGCGGATAGAAATACTGCGCGATGTGCCGCACGATCCGCAG
>VAZV01000246.1 GCA_005884765.1 Alphaproteobacteria bacterium | reverse complement strand
CCCTCGCTCTTGAACAGGCTCTGTCGCCTTTGGGGCGCTACGGGCTCAGTTCCGGCGACGGGCGGTTGGTCCACAACCGCCCGTTCGCACATTCTGGCAGATTTTCCGGACACAAGGGGCGCTTCGCGATCGTCACGAACGTTGGTGCAGGATGCGATGGACGTAGGCGGCGCACGAGACGAATGCGCCGGCCGCGGACGGCAAAGCCGTGTGGTCCTGACGCCCCGACGCTGGCGTCAAGTTGGCGGAGCGATCCGCAAGCGATGGTGGCAATAAAGCCCGGTCACCAGGGAGAGCACGGAATAAGCCGTAAACCATTGCGCAGGGAAGGCCGGAATGTTCGGCGAACCTGTGGTGACGACGCTCGTGCGCTTTTTTGTTTGCGTGCGAGGCTGCGGGTGCTTGCTGAGCACCCGGCTTTCCCTGCGCCCTCTACCTTTTGAGGGACAAGATTTCTGCATCGCTCGGGCGCAAATGGCATCGCGAGAAGGCGGACGCGCGCCTGAATGCGATGAAAGTAGCTGGCTGTTTGAAACCATGGAACGAACCCGCCAAGCAAAAAAGCGCCCCGCGAAGGAGCGCCTTTGCTGCTTGGGTTTTGCGAGACGCGGGTCCCGCGAAAAATCACTGCGAATAATACATATCGAACTCGACCGGGTGCGGGGTCATCTCGAAGCGCTCGACTTCGGTCATTTTCAATTCGATATAGCTGTCGATGAAGTCGTCATCGAACACGCCGCCATTCTTGAGGAACGCACGATCCTTGTCGAGATTTTCCAGCGCCTCACGCAGCGATCCGCACACCGTCGGGATCGACTTGAGCTCTTCCTTGGGCAAATCGTAAAGGTCCTTGTCCATCGCCGAACCCGGATCGAGCTTGTTCTTGACCCCGTCAAGGCCGGCCATCAGCATCGCGGCGAAGCCGAGATACGGATTGGCCATCGGATCGGGGAAGCGCACCTCGACCCGCTTGGCTTTCGGATTGGAGGTGTAGGGAATGCGGCAGGCGGCCGAGCGGTTGCGCGCGGAGTAGGCGAGCAGGACCGGGGCTTCATAGCCGGGGACCAGCCGCTTGTAGGAGTTGGTGGACGGGTTGGTAAAGGCGTTGATCGCTTTGGCGTGCTTGATGACGCCGGCGATGTAGGAGAGACAGGTCTCCGAGAGATCGGAGTATTTGTTGCCGGCGAATACTGGCTTGCCTTCTTTCCAGATCGACTGGTGGCAGTGCATGCCCGAGCCGTTGTCGCCATAGACCGGCTTCGGCATGAAGGTAGCGGTCTTGCCGTAGATATGCGCGACCTGATGGATGCAGTATTTGTAGATCTGCATCTGGTCGGCCATCAGCGTCAGCGTATCGAACTTCATGCCGAGTTCGTGTTGGGCGGAAGCGACTTCGTGGTGATGTTTCTCGACCTTGACGCCCATCTTGGCCATCGCGCCGAGCATCTCCGAGCGCATGTCCTGCACCGAGTCCTGCGGCGGAACCGGGAAGTAGCCGGCCTTGGTGCGGATGCGGTGACCGAGATTGCCGCCTTCATATTCGGTGTCGGAGTTGATCGGCAGTTCGGAAGCGTCGAGCCTGAAGCCGGTGTTGTAGGGCGTCGTCTGGTAGCGGACATCGTCGAACACAAAGAATTCGGCCTCCGGCCCGAAGACAACCGTGTCGCCGACGCCCATCGACTTTACCATCGCCTCGGCCTTCTTGGCGATGCCGCGGGGATCGCGGTTGTAGGGTTCGCCGGTGGTCGGCTCCAGCACGTCGCAGGTCAGGATCATGGTGGTTTCCGCGAAGAATGGGTCGATTGTCGCGGTGACCGGATCGGGCATCAGGCACATGTCGGATTCATTGATCGCCTTCCAGCCGGCGATCGAGGAACCGTCGAACATCAGGCCTTCGGCAAAGGTATCTTCTTCGATCATGGTGACGTCGAAGGTCACGTGCTGCCACTTGCCGCGCGGATCGGTGAAACGCAGGTCGACGTATTTCACGTCGTTGTCCTTGATCGATTTCAAGACGTCTTTGGCGGTCTTCATGAATACCCCTTTTGGCTACAGGTCGTCGTGATCCGGCCGCGGGCAGCGACCTCGGGTAATGGTCAATACAATCGGGGGATGATCAATACAATATCAGAGAATCGCCACCGGCGGCCGCAAAAGCCCGGTCTAAATGGCGTCCAGCCCGGCTTCGCCGGTCCGAATGCGGATGGCTTCCTCGATGTTGGACACGAAGATCTTGCCATCGCCGATGCGCCCGGTTTGGGCCGCGCGGCGGATGGCGTCGATGGCCCGCTCGACCAGGTCGTCCCCGATTACGATCTCGATTTTGACCTTGGGGAGGAAGTCCACGATGTACTCGGCACCGCGATAAAGCTCCGCATGGCCCTTCTGGCGCCCGAAGCCCTTGGCTTCCGTGACCGTGATGCCCTGCAGCCCTACTTCCTGGAGCGCCTCCTTCACCTCGTCGAGCTTGAACGGCTTGATGATGGCTTCGATCTTCTTCACTGAGCGCCTCCCGGGCAGTTCGAATTCAAGGCAAGCTTGTTGTCAGGTTGCGCGAGTTGCGCGGGTTTGATCGATCGGCGATCCCGAGCGTTATGGGACCGGCAGCAAGCCGAAAGCACCATTCGCTGCCGTGGAATGCAACGAAGCAAAGCTCGCTTCCTGCTGGCTTCCCCAAAAGCAGGGTCTATGCCAAGTTGTTGTTGGGCCTGTTTTTGGAACATTATCAGACTTTTAACGGGCATTTCGCGGGCTGTCGAATGAGCGGTTCAGAATAGCGAAGGCTACGAAATAGGCAAACAGATGAAGCATTATGCAGAGCTGTGGAGCCAGATTCCGTACAATGCGGGAAATGCCTCACTATAAGGCGGTTGCATCGGGAAATTGGCATGGAAGTTCTGACGTCAGCCGAAATGGAGCGTGCCGACCGGCTCACCATTGCCGCCGGCACACCGGGTTTCGCGCTGATGCTGAGCGCCGGTCAGGCGGTTGCGGAAGCCGCCATGGAGCTCGTGGAGGAAGGGCCGATCCTGGTGGTAGCCGGGCCCGGCAACAATGGCGGCGACGGTTTTGTCGCGGCGGCGGAGCTTGCGGCACAGGGCCGCGAGGTTTCCGTCATCCTGATGTGCGAGCGCGATCACTTGCAGGGCGATGCGGCTTCGGCGGCGCGTGGGTGGAAATATCCGGTGCTGCCGTTCAATCCGCAGGCGATCGGCAAACCTGCGCTGATCATCGATGCGCTGTTCGGCGCGGGCCTCAGCCGGCTGGTCGACGGCGATCCCGCCGAGATGATCGAGGCGATCAACGGCAATGGCGCACCGGTCTTGAGCGTTGATCTGCCGAGCGGGGTCAATGGAAGCAGCGGCGCCATCATGGGTGTCGCGGTGCGAGCCACCGAAACCGTCACCTTCTTCCGTAAAAAGCCGGCGCACCTGTTGCTGCCCGGGCGGACCAATTGCGGGCGGATACGCCTCGCCGATATCGGCATCGAGGCCGACGTGCTCGCGGAGATCCGGCCGCAGACTTTTGAAAACACCCCGCAGTTCTGGCGCAAATTTTTTCCGGTGCCGCAGACCAGCGGCCACAAATATGCCCGCGGCCATGCGCTCATCGTCTCCGGCGATATGGGTGCCACAGGAGCTGCGCGGATGGCGGCGCGTGGCTGTTTGCGCGCCGGCGCAGGCCTGGTCACGCTGGCCTCGCCAAGGGATGCGCTCGCGGTCAATGCCGGCGCGCTGACCGCCGTCATGGTGTATGCGGTCGATACCGTGGTCGAATTCGGCGAAATGTTGAGTGACAGGCGGCTCAACTCGATCGTGATCGGGCCGGGCGCAGGCGTCGGCGAGCGCACCATCGATTTCGTTCACACCGCGCTGTCGGCACAGCGGGGCCTCGTGCTGGACGCGGATGCGCTGACGAGCTTTGCGGCAACGCCCGACCGCCTATTCGAAGCCATCAAGGCCTCGCATGATCCGCAGGTCGTTCTAACCCCCCATGAAGGCGAATTCCCGCGGCTGTTCAGCGACATCAGCAACAAGCATCCCTATCGCTCCAAGCTCGAACGCGTGCGCGCCGCCGCGGAACGTTCCGGTGCCGTCGTCCTCTTGAAGGGTCCGGATACGACTGTCGCGTCGCCGGACGGCCGCGCCACCATCGCCGCCAATGCACCACCTTGGCTCGCTACCGCCGGCGCGGGTGACGTGTTGGCAGGAATCATTGCAGGGCTGTTGGCACAGGGCGTACCTGCGTTCGAAGCCGCCTCGATGGCGGTATGGATGCATGGTGAAGCCGGGCGCGAAGCGGGCCCCGGCTTGATCGCGGAAGACCTGCCGGAAGTACTGCCCGCGGTGCACCGGCATCTCTATGACGAATTCGGTATCGATTACTGAGGGTGATCTTGGTCGGACTTGACGCCTCTCGCGGAGAGGAACTTGAAATCGACCGCGCTCGATCTCATTCGACGCTGTACCACCGCACCAGCCGTGGCGCGGCCCAATCGGTGGCGGCCGCCTCGATCAGCCAGCGTCCGGCGTGTTCGGCCAAAAATGCGATGCGCTGGGTCTGGCCGGGTTCGACGGCGAGCGTGTCGAGCCAAAATGGCTTCCAGCCGTCGTCGAGCCGGTCGAGCAGGCGGAAATGGTGTCCGTGCAGGTGGAACACGGTGGCGCGTTCGGCGCGGCTGGTCAAAGCCAGCACCACCACACGGCCCGACCTCGCGCGGAATGCGGACGCGGAGGACATCGCGAAATGTGCCGGCGCAACCCAATCGGATGGCGAACCGCCGAGCGTGAGGTCCGCGCGTACCGCGTTCCTAAGGTCGAGCTGCGCGGGAAGACCGTTAGAGGGCAGCGGAGCTGGTTGCTGCAGGGGGCCCGCGCGCAGCGCCGGCTCTTTCGAAGTGACCAGCCGCGCGATAGGCCGAGACTCTTTGCCGTCGTGCAGCAGGATGTCTGAGGTCGAGCCCGGCGGGGCGGTGGCATCGATGAAGACGTCGATCCGGCCGCCCGGCGCCAGCACCAGTGCACCGTTCCGCGCCGGGAATGGTTCGGCGGGCTGACCATCCAGCGCCATCACCCAGACCTTGTGGCCTTCAATTTTCACAGCAACGACATTGCGTTGACAGCCATTGATAAATCGAAGTCTACACCGCTGGTTGAACCGCAGTAGAATGTCGCGCGAAGCTTGCCCGTTGACGGTATAGAAAGCCGTCGTGTCCTTTGGATCAGTCCCAGGTGCGATGGCACTTCCGTCAGATCGCAGCCGCCAGTCCTCGATCAGCAAGACTTCGTCACCGTCGACCGCGATCGGCTCGCGCTCCCCAACGACCAAGGCGAGCGGCCGCACCGGCCGCGCTTGGGCGTCGCCGAGGAGCCTCGGATCACACAAAAACGTGCCGGCATGGCGGAACTGGAGCTGAAGCGTCTCCGTGGCGCCGCCCGCAAGAGGCGTCCGTGCTGTCAGCGGTTCGGCCGCGGCAAGGCCGTCGAAGCCCCGCCAGTCGAGGACCGCAGGCGCTGGAAGGCCGTTGGCGAAGCTGACCTCAAGCCGCTCGCCGCGTCCAAAGCGCAGCCCAGCCTCTGGCGTTGGGCCCTCCAGGGCCCATATCGGAGTTTCTGGCTGTCCCGCGCGCAGGGCGAGGCTGCTGGCTGCGGCGCGCAGCACCAGGGGTTGAGGCGGCTGGGCGGCAATCCCACGCACCGCGGGAGCGAACACCGCGGCGCCCAGCCCCGCCACCACCTCGCGTCGATTGGGCCCGAAATTCCGCTTTGCCATGAGGTTGATGCGGACCATTTTTGCTGTGATATGTCCAGTTGCCTGGCTACGGCAGGGTCGGCTGAAAAGGGACATTTTTTTGCTGCGGCCGGGTTGGCTCATGCTATAAGCCCGCCGCAACGATCACGACGATTTTGGCTGATGTTCATCCAGAATCGTGAATGTGATCTATTCCATTCATTTGGAGCATGAAGGCTGCCCGAAAACCGCTGCGCACTTTTCGGCATTATGCTCGGGCATCGTGCGCGGACTTGATGCTATCGGCGGGCGTGGCGGAACTGGTAGACGCGCTGGATTTAGGTTCCAGTGACGAAAGTTGTGGGGGTTCGAGTCCCTCCGCCCGCACCATCCAGCTTCGCGCTAGGGCGCTTCGCAGCATCGAGTGCTGCGTGATCACGAAGCAGGATGCCCTCCGAAGTCTTGCGGAGGAGGGTCGAACCTGTTCCCGCCGAGGGAATTGGTTCGCCGACTACCGGCGCAAGGCATTTTAGGCCGCCGCGTCGAACACGTTGAGAATGTCTCGGACAAATGTCTCGGCCGAGGCCGGGACGAAGCGGAAGAAGATTGGACGCCATGCAAGTCACGGAAACCCTCAACGAGGGACTGAAGCACGAATTCAAGGTCAACGTTCCGGCGTCGGATCTCGATGCCAAGGCGGACGCGCGTCTTGTCGACCTCAAGGACAAGGTTCGGCTCAACGGCTTCCGCCCGGGCAAGGTACCGGTGAGCCATCTGAAGAAGGTCTATGGCCGCTCTGTCATGGCCGAGACCATCGACCAGACGATCCGCGATACCAATACGCAGATCTTCACCGAGCGCGGCTTCCGCCTTGCGACCGAACCGAAGATCACGATGCCGACGGAGCAAAAAGAGGTCGAGCAGATTCTGTCGGGAAAATCGGATCTCACCTACACGGTTTCGATCGAGGTGGTGCCTGCGATCCAGCTCGCCGATTTCAAGAGTTTTAAGGTCGAGAAGCCGGTTGCCGAGGTCAGCGAGGCCGATGTCGACGAGGCGATCAAGCGGATCGCGGATCAGAACCGCTCCTACGCGGCGAAAGGCGAGGGCGCCAAGGCCGAGAGCGGCGATCGCGTGACCATCAACTTCAAGGGCACTATCGACGGTGTGCCATTCGACGGCGGCACCGGTGAAAACATCCAGGTCACGATCGGCTCCAACACGTTCATCCCCGGCTTCGAAGAGCAATTGATCGGCATCGCCGCCGGCGAAACCCGCACGCTGAAGGTTTCATTTCCGAAGAACTATGCGAGCGAAAAGCTCGCCGGCCAGCCGGCCGAGTTCGAAACCACGGCGACGCTGATCGAGGGGCCACAGGATACCGCCGTCAATGACGAGTTCGCCAAGACGCTCGGCCTTGAATCCCTCGACAAGCTGAAGCAAGCCGCGCGCGAGCGGCTGGTGGCGGAATTCGCCGGCGCGACGCGCCAGCGCGTCAAGCGTACGCTGCTGGATCGTCTTGACGAGAGCCACAGATTCGATGCGCCACCCTCACTGGTGGACGAAGAGTTCAACTTGATGTGGACCTCGATCAAGGCCGAGATGGAATCGAGCGGCAAGACCTTTGCCGACGAGAACACGACGGAAGAGGCGGCCAAGGAAGAGTACCGCAAGATCGCCGATCGCCGGGTCCGCCTCGGCCTCGTGCTCTCGGAGATCGGCGAGAAGAACAAGATCACCGTTACCGACGACGAGGTCGGCCGCGCGGTGATCGAGCGCGCGCGCTCGATGCCTGGACGCGAGAAGGAGGTTTGGGATTATTATCGCAACAATGCCAATGCGCTCGCCCAGCTTCGTGCGCCGATTTATGAGGACAAGGTCGTCGATTTCATCCTTGAACTCGCCAACGTGACCGAGAAGAAGGTTTCCCGTGAGGACCTCTACAAGGACGACGAGGCAGAAAAGAGCGCCGCTTGATGGCTTCAATCGGTCGCTATCCCGGCCTTGCGAATCAGTTTCAACCGGAACGAATCCCGCAAACCCATCGACCCGGTCTTGTGGCCGGGTCGGCCCGCTCTTGTGGCCCGGGAATTGGCCCATATCTTGAGCGTACCTTTTAAGTAAGTCCTGCATCACGGGATGTCCGTCCCCGTCCGGCAAAAGTCGAGAACAGCCTGCCGATGGAAGTTCGTCTCCGCTAACCTCTGGGTGACTAATGCGCGATCCCGTCGAAACCTACATGCAACTCGTGCCGATGGTGGTCGAGCAGACTAACCGTGGCGAACGCGCCTACGACATTTTCTCGCGTCTCCTGAAAGAGCGCATCATTTTCGTGACCGGGGTGGTCGAAGACGGCATGTCGACGCTGGTGGTCGCCCAGCTCCTGTTCCTGGAGGCCGACAATCCCAAGAAGGAAATCTCGATGTATATCAACTCGCCGGGCGGCGCGGTGACATCGGGGCTAGCGATCTACGACACCATGCAGTTCATCCGTCCGGCGGTATCGACACTGTGCACCGGACAGGCGGCCTCGATGGGCTCGCTGCTGCTGGCCGCCGGCGAAAAGGACATGCGCTTCTCGCTGCCGAATTCGCGCATCATGGTGCATCAGCCGTCAGGCGGCTTCCAGGGCCAGGCCACCGACATCATGCTGCACGCGCAGGAAATCCTGAACCTCAAGAAGCGGCTCAACGAAATCTACGTCAAGCACACCGGCCAGACCTACAAGGCGATCGAGGATGCGCTGGAACGCGACAAGTTCCTTACCGCGGAAATGGCCCGCGATTTCGGAATTGTCGACAAGGTGATCGAGAAGCGTCCGGAAGAGTTGGCGGTCAAGGCCCAGTGAAGATCCCGTAATACCCCGGTCCGCCGGCGCTCGAACTGGCGGCCATTTTCAGGCAATTTTGCCCGGAAAGTTCCGCTTTCGTGCTGGTTTAGCGTGGCAATCGCGCAACGCTTTCGTGATTTCGATTGCTTCGCGCGTGCGGAAACCGCAAATCACGCTATTGTCACGCTGTCTGCGGGGACCCCGATTAGCGAATTCTTGATAGTCGGGTGTCAGCATGGTTGGCTACGGGTGATGGGCTATGATCGCGGGGGATTCGAAGAAACCGTGATTCTCACGGGATGTTAGGGTTAAGGTCTTTTGTGGTACGGAATTTGCTCTATCTACAACTCCTTGGCGGTCATTGCCGGAATGGAGCGATCGAGCGGACGGGTTCGAACGGCGGACGGAGACGAGAATGAGTAAGGTCGGCACCAGCGACTCCAAGAACACGCTGTATTGCTCGTTCTGCGGCAAGAGCCAGCATGAAGTCCGCAAGCTGATCGCGGGTCCCACCGTCTTCATCTGCGACGAATGCGTCGAACTCTGCATGGACATCATCCGCGAGGAGAACAAGTCCTCGCTGGTGAAGTCGCGCGACGGCATCCCGACGCCGAAGGAAATCTGCAAGGTCCTCGACGACTACGTGATCGGACAGAGCCACGCCAAGAAGGTGCTCTCGGTCGCCGTGCACAATCACTACAAGCGGCTCAATCACCAGACCAAGCACAACGACGTCGAGCTGGCGAAGTCGAATATCCTGCTGATCGGCCCCACGGGTTCGGGCAAGACGCTGCTGGCGCAGACGCTGGCGCGCATCCTCGACGTGCCGTTCACGATGGCGGATGCCACCACGCTGACCGAAGCCGGCTACGTCGGCGAAGACGTCGAGAACATCATTCTGAAACTGTTGCAGTCGGCCGACTACAACGTCGAGCGTGCGCAACGCGGCATCGTCTATATCGACGAAATCGACAAGATCAGCCGCAAGTCGGACAATCCGTCGATCACCCGCGACGTGTCAGGTGAAGGCGTGCAGCAGGCGCTCTTGAAGATCATGGAAGGCACGGTGGCCTCGGTTCCTCCGCAGGGCGGCCGCAAGCATCCGCAGCAGGAGTTCCTGCAGGTCGACACCACCAATATCCTGTTCATCTGTGGCGGCGCGTTCTCAGGTCTCGAGAAGATCATCTCTGCACGCGGCCGTTCGACCTCGATCGGATTCGCGGCTCAGGTGCTGGCGCCGGAAGACCGCCGCACCGGCGAAATCTTCCGTCATGTCGAGCCGGAAGATCTTCTGAAATACGGGCTGATTCCGGAATTCGTCGGCCGTCTGCCTGTGGTCGCGACACTGGAAGATCTCGACGAGGCCTCGCTGAAGAAGATTCTGACCGATCCGAAGAACGCGCTGGTGAAGCAGTATCAGCGGCTGTTCGAGATGGAGAACATCGAACTGACCTTCGCCGACGAGGCGCTTGGCGCGGTCGCCCGCAAGGCGATCGAGCGCAAGACCGGCGCTCGCGGCTTGCGCTCGATCCTCGAAAGCATCCTGCTTGAGACCATGTTCGATCTGCCCGGTCTCGAAGGCGTCGAGGAAGTCGTCATCTCGCGCGAAGTGGTCGAGGGAACCGCCCGCCCGCTCTACATCTACGCGGATCGTTCCGACCGCGCGGTGGAGAGCAGCGCCAGCGCGTGACACGCGTTGGTGCCGGTCGCGGCAAACGCGGCTGCGGGGTCGTTCCCGCGGCCGCTGTCGCACAGCTAGAACCTCGCATTTAGCCCCATTCGGCGGGCATTTCTCCAGACTTGACACCCCCCCGGGCGATAGCCACCTAATGCTATCGGTGGCGAAAGCCGCGCTTGAGATTCGCTTCGCCAAAACTCTGGGGAGCAGGCTCTTCACCGAGTCAAACGACCCCACCTCGGCACCTTGTGGTAGTCGCGCAAACGAGCGGACTGCGTGCAAGGGGGCACAACAAAAGGAAACAGGCCATGACTACTCCAAAACCCCGGCCATTGATCACCTACGGCGAAAGCCACTCTTATCCGGTGCTGCCGCTGCGCGACATCGTCGTCTTCCCGCACATGATCGTGCCGCTATTCGTCGGCCGCGAGAAATCGATCCGTGCTCTTGAAGAGGTGATGAAGAACGACGCGCTGATCATGCTGGCGACGCAGAAGAATGCGTCCGATGACGATCCGGCGCCCGAGGCGATCTATGAAACCGGCACGTTGGCGAGTGTATTGCAGCTCTTGAAATTGCCCGACGGCACCGTGAAAGTGCTGGTCGAGGGGCTCGAGCGCGCGCGCGTGCAGAAATATTCCGACCGTCCCGAATATTATGAGGCGACTGCGGTCGCGCTCGCCGATACCGACGCCAAATCTGTCGAGGCGGAAGCGCTGGCACGTTCGGTCGTGTCCGATTTCGAGAGCTACGTGAAACTGAACAAGAAGATCTCCGCCGAAGTCGTCGGCGTGGTTCAGGCTATCACCGATTTTGCCAAGCTCGGCGATACCGTCGCTTCCCATCTCGCGGTGAAGATCGCCGATCGGCAGGCAATTCTCGAAACGCTGTCCGTCACCGCGCGCCTGGAAAAGGTGTTGGGGCTGATGGAGAGCGAGATTTCAGTGTTGCAGGTCGAAAAGCGCATCCGCTCGCGCGTCAAGCGCCAGATGGAGAAGACCCAGCGCGAGTACTACCTCAACGAGCAGATGAAGGCGATCCAGAAGGAACTCGGCGACGACGAAGGCCGCGACGAGCTCGCCGATCTTGAGGAGAAGATTGCCAAGACCAAGCTGTCAAAGGAAGCGCGCGAGAAGGCACAGCACGAATTGAAGAAGCTGCGCCAGATGTCGCCGATGTCCGCGGAGGCGACCGTCGTGCGCAACTATCTCGACTGGCTATTGTCTATTCCGTGGAACAAGAAGTCCAAAGTGAAAAAGGATCTGGAGGCCGCGCAAGCGGTTCTGGATGCCGATCACTATGGCCTTGAGAAGGTCAAGGACCGCATCGTCGAGTATCTCGCCGTGCAGTCGCGCGCCAACAAATTGACCGGACCGATCCTGTGCTTGGTCGGGCCTCCCGGCGTCGGCAAGACCTCGCTCGGCAAGTCGATCGCAAGGGCGACGGGGCGCGAATTCGTGCGCGTCTCGCTCGGCGGCGTGCGCGACGAAGCCGAGATCCGCGGTCACCGCCGGACCTATATCGGTTCGATGCCCGGCAAGATCATTCAGTCGATGCGCAAGGCCAAGACCTCGAATCCGCTGTTCCTGCTGGACGAGATCGACAAGATGGGCGCCGATTTCCGCGGCGATCCGTCGTCGGCGCTGCTTGAGGTCCTGGATCCCGAGCAGAACTCGACCTTCAACGACCACTATCTCGAGGTCGATTACGATCTTTCCAACGTGATGTTCATCACGACCGCGAATACGCTGAATATTCCGGGGCCGCTGATGGACCGCATGGAGATCATCCGCATCGCCGGCTACACCGAGAACGAGAAGGTCGAGATCGCACGCAAGCATCTGATCCCGAACGCGATCTCCAAGCACGGCCTGGATTCGAAGGAATGGTCGATCGACGATGACGCGCTGCTGCTGATGATCCGGCGCTACACCCGCGAAGCGGGCGTGCGCAACCTGGAGCGTGAGCTTTCGACACTGGCCCGCAAGGCGGTGAAGGAGCTGATGATCTCCAAGAAGAAGTCGGTCAAGGTCACCGAGAAGTCGCTCGAGGAGTTCCTTGGCGTGCCGAAATATCGGTACGGTGAGATCGAGACCGACGATCAGGTGGGCATTGTTACCGGCCTTGCCTGGACCGATGTCGGCGGCGAGTTGCTCACCATCGAAGGCGTCATGATGCCCGGCAAGGGCAAGATGACGGTGACGGGCAACCTGCGCGACGTGATGAAGGAATCGATCTCGGCGGCCGCCTCCTATGTCCGCTCGCGGGCGATCACCTACGGTGTCGAGCCGCCGCTGTTCGACAAGCGCGACATCCACGTCCACGTGCCGGAGGGCGCGACCCCGAAGGACGGTCCGTCGGCGGGTGTGGCGATGGCAACCGCGATCATCTCGGTGATGACCGGCATCCCGGTCCGCCACGAAGTCGCGATGACGGGCGAAATCACGCTGCGCGGGCGGGTCCTGCCGATCGGCGGTTTGAAGGAGAAGCTGCTCGCCGCCGCGCGCGGCGGCATCAAGACGGTGCTGATCCCCGAGGACAACGCCAAGGATCTCACGGAGATATCCGATGCGATCAAGGGCGGCATGGAGATCATCCCGGTGGCCCGGCTTGACGACGTCGTCTCGCGTGCGCTGGTGCGCGCGCCGGTACCGATCGTCTGGGAAGAGGACACCAAGGTTCCGGTCAAGCCGGAGGCCGGGGATGAGGCGGCCGGCGGCCTGACGGCGCACTAGGCGTCTCGCTAGCGGAAGCCTTGCCCAGCAGAACATGATAAAACGGCGCCTTCGGGCGCCGTTTTTTTTGGAGTTGAGCGCGATGAAAATCGACGGGCAATGCCATTGCGGGCTTGTGACCTATGAAGCCGATATCGATCCTCTGAAGGTTTCGATTTGTCACTGTACGGATTGTCAGGCGCTGACCGGATCGCCCTACCGCGTGACGGCGATCTGCTCGGGCGAGCAGATCCGGATGACCGGAAAGCCGACACAGACCTATGTCAAGACGGGCGACAATGGCCGGAGGTGGTTTCAGCATTTTTGCGGGCAATGCGGCTCCCCGCTGTTCACCGAGGGCGGCCCTGATGATTGGGGCATTCGCTGGGGCAGCATCCGCCAGCGCGCACAACTCAAGCCGACACGGCAAATCTGGTGCCGTTCGGCAGCACCCTGGATCAACGATCTCGCGGGATTGCCGGGTCAGTTGACGGAGTGACCGGCATCAGGGGCCTTGCTCCGATGGGCGCGGCAGGGCTAAACAGGCAGCATAATCCGGAAAAGCGGGTACCGGTTTTCCGGCAAGTTCACGCTAAGAATAGAACTAAGGCCCGGTGGCTCAGTCGGAGGCATCGCGCTTTAGGGGCGGCTAGCTCAGCTGGTTAGAGCATCTCGTTTACACCGAGATGATCGGGATATCCAAAGCTGAGTCTTTTCAAACGTTTGGCTTATCTTTATGGCCTTGCGCCCATGAAAACGCCCATGAAATCCCTCAATCACGGCAATGGGGGCGGTTAGCTCAGCTGGTTAGAGCGCCTGCTTTACACGCAGGATGTCGGCGGTTCGAATCCGTCACCGCCTACCACCTTCGAATGGTCCGTTCCGGACACATGGGTTACGTTTCATACCGGAGACATAGGTAACACTTTGGCCGTGTGCTGTCATTGATTGGCGGTCGCGAAGCCGCTCGCTCGCTACGGCGCTATGGGGGCGCGCTCGCTCGCGGCTTCGCTAGGTCGGTGACATCTGCAACACTCTGGGTCCGAAGGGATTGGCAAGGG
>VAZV01000245.1 GCA_005884765.1 Alphaproteobacteria bacterium | reverse complement strand
CTCGGAAGCGTTTGCGCAGATGCTGGCGGTGACGGCAATGCTCGTCATCGCTAGCGTCGTCCTTTATTGGCGGTGATGGCGGTTGTTGCGTGCGAAGCGAAGCAGTCCGGTAAACAGCAAAACAAAAACCGGATTGCTTCGTCGCTCGTGCTCCTCGCAATGACGGCTCAACTCATTTCCTCTTGTCAAAATAAGGAACCAGCCTTCCGGCAAACTGCGCAAGGCGCATGACGCATCCATGATGTGCAATTGCAGACCGGGGAATCACGAGTAGAAAGTTCCGACTGCTAATACGACTTCGGCAAGCCGAGCACCTTCTCGGCGATAAAGCTCAGGATGAGCTGCGGGCTGATCGGGGCGATGCGCGGGATCAGCGACTCCCGCAAGTAGCGCTCGACATGGAATTCCTTGGCATAACCGAAGCCACCATGGGTCATGACGGCTTGCTCGCAGGCATGAAAGCCGGCTTCGGCCGCGAGATATTTCGCGGCATTGGCGGCGGGCCCGCACGACAAGCCCTGGTCGTATTGCCAGCCCGCCGACAGCGTCATCAGCCAGGCGGCCTCGAGCTCCATCCAGTTCTTCGCGAGCGGATGCTGGATCGCCTGGTTCTTGCCGATCGGGCGGTTGAACACGATGCGGCCCTTGGCGTACTCGGCGGCGCGCGACAGCGCGAGCTGGCCGAGGCCGCCGGCTTCGGCCGCGAGATATTTCGCGGCATTGGCGGCGGGCCCGCACGACAAGCCCTGGTCGTATTGCCAGCCCGCCGACAGCGTCATCAGCCAGGCGGCCTCGAGCTCCATCCAGTTCTTCGCGAGCGGATGCTGGATCGCCTGGTTCTTGCCGATCGGGCGGTTGAACACGATGCGGCCCTTGGCGTACTCGGCGGCGCGCGACAGCGCGAGCTGGCCGAGGCCGACCGCTTCGGCCGCAATCAGGATGCGCTCGGGATTCATGCCGTGCAGGATGTATTCGAAGCCGCGGCCTTCCTCGCCCAGGCGATCATCAACCGGGACTTCAAAATTCTCGAAGAATAATTCATTGGAATCGACCGCCTTGCGGCCCATCTTCTCGATCTCATGAACCGCGATGCGGCGGCGGTCGAAATCGGTATAGAAAAGGCTCAACCCGTGGGTCGGGCTCTTCACTTCATCCAGCGGGGTGGTGCGCGCCAGCAACAGAATCTTTTCGGCCACCTGCGCGGTCGAGATCCAGACCTTCTGGCCGTTGACGACATATTTGTCGCCGGACCGCGCCGCGCGGGTCTTCAACTGTGTGGTATTGAGACCGGTATTGGGCTCGGTGACGGCAAAGCAGGACCTTTCCGCACCCGAGACGATCCCCGGCAGCATGCGCCCGCACTGCTCTGGCGTGCCGAACACCACCACCGGATTGAGCCCGAATACATTCATGTGGATCGCAGAAGCACCCGACATGCCGGCGCCCGATTCTGCAATCGTCCGCATCATGATCGCGGCATCCAGGATGCCGAGCCCGGAGCCGCCATAGGTTTCCGGAATGCAGATGCCGAGCCAGCCGGCATCTGCCAGCGCCTTGTGGAAGTCGGCGGGGTAACCGCCCTCCTTGTCCTTTTTCAACCAATAAGCGTCGTCGAAACGCGCGCAGATCTTGCCGACGGCATCACGAATCGATTCCTGGTTGGCGGTGAGCGCGAAATCCATCTGTGTGATCCCCTCAAGCGGCGGGGGCGGCTCTGGTCGCGCCGTCCCGCACCATCGCCGCGACCTCGTCGGTGGAGAAGCCGGCCTCATGCAGGATTTCGGCGCCGTGCTCGTTGAGGCGCGGCGCCAGCCGGACCGGCTCGGCCGGTGTCTCGGACCAGCTTGCGGACACTTTCATGTTGCGGATCGCGCCTTCGGTCGGATGGGTGACGACCGGAAAGTAGCCGGTCGCGACCAGATGGGGGTCCTGCAACATGCTCTCGAGGTCGTGCATCGGCATAACCGGCACGTCAGCCTTGGTCAGCAGTTCGGTCCACTCGGCCGTGCCGCGAGTTTGAAAGATGCGGGCGAGCTCGGCATAGACCGTGTCGATGTTGGTCGCACGGCCGGCGAAGGTTGCGAACGTGGGGTTCTGGCGCAGATCGTCGCGGCCGGTTGCTTTGAAGAAATTCTCCCACTGCTTGTCGTTATAGACGATGACGCAGATATAGCCGTCGGATGTCTTGTAGGGGCGGCGGTCGCGCGACAGATGCCGAGCGTAGCCGCCTTTGTCGAGCGGCGGCTCGTAAGTGAGCCCGCCCATGTGATCGCCCATGACGAAACCGGCCATGGTCTCGAACATCGGGATGTCGACGCGTTGACCGCGCCCGGTGCGGTCGCGATGCACGAGGCTGGCGCAGATCGCGCCGACCGCGGTGAGGCCAACGATCCGATCGACCAGCGCATTCGGCACGTAGCGCGGAATGCCGTCGCTGGTCTGCGCCATCAGGGCGGGCAGCGCGGTGGCACCCTGGATCAGGTCGTCGTAAGCGGGTTTTGCGGCGTAGGGTCCGTCCTGGCCGAAGCCGAACACGCCGGCATAGATCAGGCGCGGATTGGTCTTCGAGACCACGTCATAGCCGAGTTGCAGCCGCGCCATCGCCTGCGGCCGCACGTTGTAGACCAGCACGTCGGCGGAGGCGATCAGCCGCAACACGGCATCGCGCCCGGCCACCTTCTTCAGGTCGAGGCAAATCGAGCGCTTGCCGCGGTTGGTGTTGAGGAACACCGGTCCCATGCCGGGATGGCGGGTCGGGCCGATCAGGCGCGTGACGTCGCCCTCGAGCGATTCCACCTTGATGACATCGGCCCCGTAGTCGGCGAGCATTTGGGTCGCATAGGGACCCATCAGCACGCTCGTCATGTCGATGACCTTGATGCCCTCCAATGGTCCCATGGTGGCGTTTGCTCCCGGATGTCTTATGGGCCCACGTAACGGCAGGCTGACGCCGAGATCAAGAGCGGCGGGCGTATGGGCGCATGCGTCTCTATCCATATCCAGATGCGCCGCGCGAATTAGGAGTTCGATCCTCTAGCTGGCGGCCTTCCTGGTTGCGGCAACTCGCCTGGGATGTCGGCGCGCGTACATGGCGCTCAACTGCTCTTCGATCATATCGATGGCTGGCTTAAGGCACCCAGGATGATTGCCGCGAATGACCATGACGTCCAATTTGAGCGGTTCCGTCCCTAATTTTAGCGCGCGCAGGCGCTTCGATCTCGGATGACGGCGCGCGGAACGCCTGGTCACCAGCGCAATTCCGGTGCCTCGGGCAACCAGAGAAAGCTGCAAGTTCTCGTCGCGCACCTCGGAGGCGACTTCGAACGGCAACCCTTTGCCTGAGAGAAACGCCTCCAACACTTCACGCGAGCCCGTGCCCCTTGGCTTGACGATCCACGGAAGCCGCGCCAATTCCCCGATGGTTGGCCTCCTGGTTCGATCAGACTTGGCACCGACAACGAATACCAAGGGCTCCGTTCCCGCGACCTTTGCCGTTACGTCCTGGGGAAGAACCAGCTCCGGCTGTCGCGGAATGATGGCCACGTCGAGCTGGTTCTGCCGCACCATTTCGACCAGCTCATGATGCCAGTCCGTCTTGATACCGAGCACGATTTGCGGAAAGCGGATCGTGACTTCGTGGAGGCAACCGATGAATTCGTCATCCGACAGAACATACCCCACACCCACGCGAAGCTTGCCCTCCGGCTCCTTTGTCGGCGACGAAATTGACCTCAGATCCGCGACCTTCTGCAGGATGTCGCGACATCGCTCGAGGACCGTCGACCCGGCCGGCGTCAGTATCGGCGGCTTGAAACGTCTGTCGAGCAGCGGCGTGCCGAGTTCTTGTTCGAGACGCTTTATCTGCCGCGTCACCGCTGATTGCGTCAGGCAGAGCCGCGCGGCGGCAGCCTGCACGGACCCCACCTCCGCAAAGATCGAGAACGCCCGCATTTCACCAAGCATGTGCGCCTCCGGAATAAAGATTATGACTATTATGAATTTGGTGCAAACGGGCTTTTGCTGCAGCATGCGGGCATGCAAGCGCCGGAGCAGGTCGGCCGGATTCAGGGTACCTAAAATGCTAGTTCAGATCGCATTGCGAGCCGGCGAATCCCCGGCAGTTGAGAACGGAATCGCCAGCGTAGTGCGAGCGGCGATGCGGGAGGCACTGGGGGGCGACGCTGATGGAGCTTTCGTCCAGGTGATCGTTGGGAGCAGGGAAACCGAAGATGCTCAACGTTACCAAGGAGACCGAATCCGGATCGCGATTCTCATCCTCGCAGCCGACAAGTTTGGGGCACGAGCCAAGAGAGAGCTTTTTGGCAAAATCGCTGACCTGTCGACGCGGGAACTCGACGTTCGGCGCGATTGGTCGAATGGTTACGACGAGCGTCAGTGGCTTCGGTACATGTGCTATCAGCTGCCATAATGGTGCTGCGACGCTATCGGGAACAGTATCGTCAATCTGTCCGACCCGATACTGATGCTGGATCGCGATCCGGCGGCTATTTGTTCAACAAGGCCTCGCGCGCTTTCGTCAGCCTTTCCAGCTCTTCATTCTGCTGATAGATGCGGTCAGCGATCCGTTGCTCGTTGAGCTCACCTGAAGCAACGGCGGCCTGCTCGACCAGCTGCCTGATGTTGTCTTGAAGGATCGCGATCCGATTGTTGAGTTCCGGCAGCGACAACGTCTTTTCGTTGCTCATGATGCATCCTCCAGGAAGCTCTGGGAGTCGAGGTTTCGTAGCGTGGGCGAAGCGAAGCGTGCCCGCCAGATAAGATCATCGCGTTGATGGTGGGCGCGGCGCAAGCGCCTTTGCCCACCCCACGAATTTCGCATCCTACTTCATCGGCTCCAGTAGCGAGACGTAATTGGCGACTGCGGCACCGCCCATGTTGAAGATGCCGGCGAGCTTGGCATCTCGGATCTGCATGCCCTCGGGCGCTTGCCCTGCGAGCTGCATCGCCGTCATCACATGCATGGAAACTCCCGTCGCGCCGATCGGATGGCCCTTGGCCTTTAGGCCGCCCGACGGATTGACCGGCAGCCGGCCGTCCTTTTGGGTCCAGCCTTCCTTGATGGCGCGAGCGCCCTGCCCCCTCGGCGTCAGTCCCATCGCTTCATATTCGATCAATTCGGCGACGGTGAAGCAGTCGTGGGTTTCGACGAACGACAGGTCCGAAAGCGTCACGCCCGCCTGTTGCAGCGCGCGCTGCCACGCCACCGTGCAGCCCTCGAACTGCAGGATGTCGCGCTTGGACATCGGCAGGAAATCCTGCGCATGCGCGGTGGCGCGGAAATTGACCGCCTTGCCCATGGTCTTGGCGGTCTCCGCATCCGTCAGCACCAGCGCGGCCGCGCCGTCGGACACCAACGAGCAATCGGTACGCTTGAGCGGCCCCGCCACATACGGGTTCTTCTCGCTTTCGGACCGGCAAAACTCATAGCCATAATCCTTGCGCATCTGCGCGTAGGGATTGGCGACGCCGTTCTTGTGGTTTTTCGCGGCGATCATTGCCAACGCATCGGACTGGTCGCCGTATTTCTGGAAATAGCCCTGCGCGATCTTGCCGAACACGCCGGCAAAACCGCCGGGCGTATCGCCGTCTTCCGGCAGATAGGACGCCTTCAAGAGGTTGCGGCCGATCTCGGCACTTGGCGTGCGCGTCATCTGCTCGACACCGACCACCAGCACGATTTTGGCCGCGCCGGACGCAATCGCGCGGAGGCCCTGATGCACGGCTGCCGAACCGGTGGCGCAGGCATTCTCGACCCGCGTTGCCGGCTTGAAACGCAGTTGTGGATCGGCCTGCAGCACCAGCGAGGCCGTGAAATCCTGCGGCGAGAAGCCGGCGTTGAAATGCCCGAGCACGATCTCGTCGACGTCGGCAGCGGAAATGCCGGCGTCCGCCAGCGCCTCGTTGGCAACCTTGACCACGAGGCTCTCGACGGTTTCGGTGTCGAACTTGCCGAACGGCGTATGCGCCCATCCGACGATGCTGGCTGTCATGGTCGTTCTCCCGTCAATTCGGCAAATAGATCAGGCAACAAACTTACCACCCAATTCGTCCTCGATGTGAATCCGGATGATGTCGTCGAAGGTTTTTTCAGCTGTCGTGAAGCCGAGGCTGAGCGCCCGCTTCGGCTCGAAATTGCGTGGCCAGCCGGAGACTATGCCCATAATGAAGGGATCCGGCTCGCGCTTGATGCGCTCCGCCACCTTTTCCCCGGCAACCCGCTTCAGCGCCGCGATCTGTTCGCCGACGGTCGCGGAAAGGCCGGGCATGGTGAGATTGCGGCGCGCGCCGACCGCCGCGCTATCGATCGTCGCGGCGTGAATCAGGAAACCCACCGCCGAGCGTGGCGTGGCATGCCAGTGGCGGACGTCTTCGGACACCGGCAGGACCGCTTCCTTGCCCGCCAGCGGTTCGCGCAGGATGTTGGAAAAGAAGCCGGAGGCCGCCTTGTTGGGCAGCCCGGGGCGGATGCAGATCGTCGGTAACCGGATGCCAACGCCGTCCAGGAAGCCGCGGCGCGAATAGTCCGACAGCAAGAGTTCGCCGATCGCCTTCTGCGTGCCGTAGCTCAACAGCGGCGTGTGAAAGAACTCATCGCCAATGGCTTCCGGGAACGGAGCGCCGAACACGGCGATCGAGGACGTGAACACCACGCGCGGTTTGTAGCCGCCACCGATCAGCCTGACGGCATCGAGCAGCATCCGTGTGCCGTCGAAATTGATCCGGTAACCCTTGTCGAAATCGAGTTCCGCCTCGCCCGAAACGATCGCCGCCAGGTGGAAAATCACGTCGGGGCGACCCGCGACCAGCTTTTCGGCGGCGCCCGGGACGGCAAAATCGGAGGCGATCACATCGACAGGAAATCCTGGCTGGTCAGGCTTGGCCGGCGCCACGACATCGTGCAGGGTCAACCGGGTGATATCGCGTTTGCCGAGGCGCCCGTCACGCAGCAGCCGCGCTGACAATTTGCGGCCGACCATGCCAGCTGCGCCCAGAACCAGAACGTGCAAGAGCCATCTCCTTCTTGTTGATTGTTGTCAGACGCCCGTCGTGATGATCAGGCGCCGGCCTGCGCTTACTCTTTCACGGCTCCGGTCATCGCCGACACATAATGCTCGACGAAGAAGGCGTAAAGGATGACCAGCGGCAGCGAGCCCGCCAGCGCGCCGGCCATCAGCGATCCCCAGCGATAGATGTCGCCATCGACGAATTCGTTGACGATCGCGACCGGCACCGTCTTGTTCTGCGTCGATTGCAGGAAGGTGAGCGCGTAGATGAATTCGTTCCAGCACAGCGTAAAGCAGAAGATGAACGCCGAGATCAGGCCCGGGATCGCGAGCGGCAGCACGATCTTGATCAGGATCTGCCAGCGGCTTGCGCCGTCGATCAACGCGCATTCCTCAAGCTCGAAGGGAATGGTCTTGAAGTACCCCATCAACAGCCAGGTCGAGAACGGGATCAAGATGGTCGGATAGGTGAGGATCAGCGCCATCGGCGAGTCGAACAGGCCGTACTGGAACACGACCGTCGCGAGCGGAATGAACAGGATCGACGGCGGCACCAGGTAAGCGAGGAAGATCAATCCGCCAACCAGGTTCGCCCCCTTGTAACGCAACCGCACGATGGCATAGGCCGCCAGCACGCTCGCGATGATCGACAGCACGGTGGCGCAGACCGCGACATACATCGTGTTCCAAAGCCAGTGCGGATAATAGCTTTCAAACAATAGCTTATGGATGTGCTTGAAAGTCGGGTTCCAGGTCCAGAACGGATTGAACTTGTCGAGATCGAGCAGTTGGTCATCCGGCTTGATCGCCGTCAGGCCCATCCAGTAGAACGGAAACAGCAAGATGATGATGATGATCGACAGCGGCAGATAGACGGTCACGAACTTCCGCGGCAACGACTGCAGGTAGCTCATGCCCTCGCTGTGATCGTCCTTCGCAACCGTTGGCGAGGAGCC
The DNA here is from genome assembly GCA_005884765.1 of Alphaproteobacteria bacterium. Taxonomy (GTDB): domain Bacteria; phylum Pseudomonadota; class Alphaproteobacteria; order Rhizobiales; family Xanthobacteraceae; genus Bradyrhizobium. Next base: position 10,463 of record VAZV01000245.1, on the reverse strand, counting down.
CGACAGCACGGCCTTGAGATCGATCGACCTCGTCGGCAGATCAGTCATTCGCCTCTCCTTGCTGCCATTTGCGCCAGCGCGCGCGGGGCCTGCCCCGTTCGCGCAAAAAATAACGCAGCGCGGTGGAGATCAGTCATTGTTCTCACCCTGCTGCCACTTGCGGCGTTGCAATCCAAACCAGGAAACCATGATCGCCGCGAGCAGGAACGGGATCATCGCGCTGGAGATCGCGGCCCCCTCGCCTAGCTGACCGGCGATGATCGCGCGTTGATACGACAAGGTCGCCATCAGATGGGTGGCGTTGACCGGCCCGCCGCGGGTCATCGCCCAGATCAACTGGAAGTCGGTGAAGGTGAACAGCACCGAGAACGTCATCACCACCGCGATGATCGGGGTCAAGAGCGGATAGGTGATGTGGCGAAACATCTGCCAGCGCGTCGCGCCGTCAAGCGTCGCGGCCTCATAGAGCGAGGGCTGCACTGTCTGCAGGCCCGCCAGCAGCGTGATCGCGACAAAGGGAACGCCGCGCCAGATATTGGCGAAGATCACGCAGATCCGGGCCCAGGTGGTGTCGCCGAGGAAATTGATGTTTTGGGTGATCAGGCCGAGATGTTTGAGCGACCACGAGATGATCGAGAACTGCGAATCGAAGATCCACCAGAATGCCAGCGCCGACAGCACGGTCGGCACGATGAAGGGAATCAGCACCATCGCGCGCAGCATCGCCTTGAACGGCATGTTCTCGTTGAGCAGCAGCGCGAGATAGAGACCGATGGCGAATTTGAAGGCGCTCGCAATGAAGGTGTAGAGGAGCGTGTTGAAGACCGACAGCCAGAAGATCGAATCGTCCCACAGCCATTCGTAGTTTTCGGTTCCGATGAATTGACCGATGCGGCCGATGCGGGTGTCGGTGAACGACAGCCAGATTCCCAGGCCCAGCGGATAGGCGAGGAAGAAGATCAGGAACGCCATCGCCGGCAGCATGAACCAGAAGCCGAGCCAGTTGCGGTTGTGCTTGAGCTGATCCCACGTGGTCGCTTCGCGGATTTGCGTCTTGGCGCTTCTCGGCGCGAGTGCAATGTCAGCCATCGGCGATATCCCGTATCAGTTGGAGGGAGCGGGCAGCGTCGCCACCGCCCGCTTCCGCTTGTCAGCGATAGATCCGCTTTAATTGCCGCTCGGCATCCGCCATCGCGCTCTTGGCATCCTTTGAGCCGGTGCAGTAATTGGCGAACATGTCGACCACGATGAAGTCGGCGATCGCGGTTGCCGCCTTCTCGCCGGGCGTACCGATTCCGGAGGCCGGCAGCGCGCGCTTTGAGGCTTGCGCAAACACCGCATTCTTCGGGTCCGCAGTCCATACCGGCGCCGAATCGTAGGCGTTGAGTGTGTGGGTCAGATAGCCCCGCGCGCCCGACAGCCACTTCTCGAAGTTCTCTTTCTCCAGCATGAACGCGATGAAGGCTTTTGCCGCGTTCGGATATTTGGTGAAGTTGAACGCCAGGATCGGGACCGCGAGCTGCAATTCGGTCGGTTTTCCGACCGGACCGACTGGCATCAGCGCGTGATAGGTGTCCTCGGCGAGATCCTTCTTCGTAGGGTCATCCTTGGCGGCGACATAGATCGAGATGCCGTTGATGGTGCAGTAGAGGTCGCCGGCGAGGAACGCTTTGTTGTTGGACGAGTCGTTCCAGGAGGCGACGCCGGAGATAAAAGTATCCGACAGCGCCTTGCAATAGTCCAATGCCTTGGCCGTCTCAGGCGAGTTGATGATGACCTTGTCGTCCTTGTCGACGGTGTAGGCGCCGTGACCCCACAAGATCCAGTGCAGCCAGCCATTGGCATCACCGGTGGCGTGCCCGAGCGCCATGCCGGCCGGCGTATTGTTCGCCTTCAGCGCCTTGCACATCTCAAGGAAGCTCGGGAAATCCTTCGGAAACTCCTTGAATCCGGCCTTGTCGGTGGCCGACTTGCGATACGTAAAGTAGCCGCCGATGGTCGCGACGGGAATGCCGAGCCAGTCGTCACCATGCTTGCAGGTCTTTGCCGCCGCCTCTGTCCACCCGCCATATTTCTTGCCGAGGTAGTCGGCGACGTCGTTCATCTTGAGAACTTTGGTCGGGAACAACTGCGGCAGCGTGTGCAGGCCCCAGGCGAGATCAAGGCCGGAACCGGTATTGGCGGCGACCGAAGCTTTCGGCTGCACATCCTCAAAGGATTCTGAGAACACGTTCATCTCGGTTCCGGTCGCGGCCTTGAATGCCGCTACCATCGCGTTGAACGCGTCGTCCTCGGCGGGCACGAAGCGCTTCCAGCGCATCACCGTGAGCTTGGCGCCGGACTCCGCTTTCCATGGCGCCGTTTGCGCCCAGGCCTTGGCGAAGTCGAACAGCGCCGGTCCGGTTAGTGCTCCGGTTGCTGCCAGCGCGGTACCGCCCTGAAGCAGAGAGCGGCGGGTAAAGTCGTGCATCGTCTTTTCCTCCCTTTGGTGTTTCTTATTGCTCAGCCGTTTAGTCGCTTGCCCGTCGCCTCATCGAATAGATGCACGAGCGACGGGTCGGGTTTCAGCCGGATCTTCTCGCCCGGATTGAACTGGTGACGTTCGCGGAACACGGCGACGACCTGCTCGCCGCCGAGTTTTGCGAACACCTGGGTCTCCGAGCCCGTCGGTTCCACCACGATGATCTCGGCCTCAGTGCCGTCATCGGCGATCGTGAAATGCTCGGGCCGGATGCCATAGACCGCCGGCCGGCCGTCGGAATTGGCCGGTACCGATTTGAGCGGCAGCCTGACGCCGTTCGGGCCCTCGAACGCCGCGCTACCATTGGCCTTCACCTTGCCCTTGAGGAAGTTCATCGCTGGCGAGCCGATGAATCCCGCGACGAACTGGTTCTCCGGCCGGTCATAGAGATCGAGCGGCGTGCCGATCTGCTCGACGACGCCGTCATGCATCACCACGATCTTGTCGGCCATGGTCATGGCCTCGATCTGGTCGTGGGTGACGTAGACGGTGGTGGTCTTGAGCCGCTGGTGCAGTTCCTTGATCTCGGTGCGCATCGCCACGCGCAGCTTGGCGTCGAGGTTGGACAAGGGCTCGTCGAACAGGAACACCTGGGGATCGCGGACGATGGCCCGGCCCATCGCCACGCGCTGGCGCTGGCCGCCGGACAATTGCCGCGGATAGCGGTCGAGCAAGGGCGTCAGCGCCAGGATTTCGGCGGCGCGGGCGACCCCCTTCTTGATCTCGTCAGCGCCGGCGCCGCGAAGCTTCAGCGAAAAACCCATATTGTCGGCAACCGTCATATGCGGATACAGCGCATAGTTCTGGAATACCATCGCGATGTCGCGTTCCTTGGGCTGAACATTGTTGACGACGCGCTCGCCGATCGAAATCGTGCCGGAGGTGATGTTTTCCAGGCCCGCCAGCATCCGCAGCAAGGTCGATTTGCCGCAGCCGGAGGGGCCGACCAGAACGACGAAGGCGCCGTCCTCGATCGGGATCGTCACGCCGTGCAGGACCTCAAAGTTGCCAAACGATTTGCGCACGTCGCGAATTTGCACCGACGACATCCATTCCCTCCTAGATCTACCTCGGCGCCCCGCGGTGAATTCCGCGGGTCGTCCTCTTGTTTAACCCGGGGTCTTATCAGACTTTTTCGGCGATGTCGTCGGATCAAAGTCGTAGGAATTCGCGGCGTTCGGCGACGTTGCGAACTGAGCGGCGACATGCAAACATCGGCCGCCCAATCACGACAATGCCGCACGATAATTTAAGGCGTGTGCGCTGCGGGAGAAACCATGAACAAACCGCTCACCGGCGTCACCAGGCGCAAACTCCGTTCCAGCGAATGGTTCAACAACCCGCATAACCCCGGCATGACCGCGCTCTACCTCGAGCGCTACCTCAACTTCGGCCTGACCCGGCAGGAACTGCAATCCGGCAAGCCGATCATCGGGATTGCGCAGACCGGCAACGACCTGTCGCCCTGCAACCGCCATCATCTCGAATTGGCACACCGGGTGCGCGAAGGTATCCGGGCCGCCGGCGGCATCGCCATGGAATTTCCGACCCACCCGATCCAGGAGACCGGCAAGCGCCCGACTGCGGCGCTCGACCGCAATCTCGCCTATCTCGGACTGGTCGAAATCCTGTTCGGCTATCCACTCGATGGCGTGGTCCTGACCACTGGCTGCGACAAGACCACCCCGGCCTGCCTGATGGCGGCGGCCACCGTCAATTTGCCGGCGATCGTGCTGTCGGGCGGCCCGATGCTGAACGGCTGGTTCAACGGCGAGCGCTCGGGCTCCGGCACCGTGGTCTGGAAAGCACGCGAACGGCTTGCCGCTGGCGAGATCGACTATGACAAGTTCATGGACATCGTAGCTTCCTCGGCGCCCTCGATCGGCCATTGCAACACGATGGGCACCGCCTCAACCATGAATTCGCTGGCCGAGGCGCTCGGCATGTCGCTCCCCGGATGCGCCGCGATCCCCGCTCCCTATCGCGAGCGCGGCCAGATCGCCTACGAAACGGGCACGCGCATTGTCGGGATGGTCTGGGAGGATTTGAGGCCGTCGGACATCTTGACGCGAAAAGCCTTCGAGAACTGCATCGTCGTCAACTCGGCGATCGGCGGATCGACCAACGCGCCGATCCATATCAACGCGCTGGCCCGCCATGTCGGCGTGGAGCTCACGATCGACGACTGGCAAAAATACGGCCACAAGATTCCGCTGCTCGTGAACATGCAGCCGGCCGGCTTCTACCTCGGCGAGGAATATCACCGTGCCGGCGGCGTGCCGGCGGTGGTGCGCGAATTGATGAAGCACAAGCACATCCACGAAGACGCGATGACCGTCAACGGCCACACCATCGGCGAGAATTGCCGCGAGGCGGCAACGCCCGACGGCGACGTGATCTTCAGCTACGACAAGCCGCTGGTGAAAGATGCGGGCTTTTTGGTGCTGCGCGGCAATCTGTTCGATTCCGCGATCATGAAAAGCAGCGTGATCTCAAAGGAGTTCCGCGACCGTTATCTGGCCAACCCGAAGGATCCGAACGCATTCGAGGGCCGCGCCATCGTGTTCGAGGGCCCGGAGGATTATCACAAGCGGATCGACGATCCCTCGCTCGATATCGACGAGCACTGTATCCTGTTCATCCGTGGCACCGGCCCGATCGGCTACCCCGGCGGAGCCGAGGTGGTGAACATGCAGCCGCCGGCAGCGCTAATCAAACGCGGGATTCTGTCGCTGCCCTGCATCGGCGACGGCCGCCAGTCCGGCACCTCCGGCTCGCCCTCGATCCTCAACGCCACGCCGGAAGCCGCCGCCGACGGGGGACTAGCGATCCTCAAGACGGGCGACAAGGTCCGCGTCGACCTCAACAAGGGCAGCGCCAACATCCTGGTCTCGGATGATGAGTTGAAGAAGCGGCGCGCGGACCTCAAGGCCAGCGGCGGCTTCCCCTATCCGGCCAACCAGACGCCGTGGCAGGAACTCTACCGCTCGACCGTCGGCCAGCAGGCCACCGGCGCCTGCATGGAGTTCGCCACTCGTTACCACGACATCGCAGCAACGGTCGGCGTGGCCAGGGATAATCATTAGGCTGTCACCGTCATTGCGAGCGAAGCGAAGCAATCCATTTCACCGCGTAGAGAAAGAATGGATTGCTTCGTCGCAAGCGCTCCTCGCAATGACGAAAGAAAAGTAAGGAACCAAAAATGTCCGATCGACTGAAGGGGAAGCGCGCTGTTATTACCGCCGCGGCGGCGGGCATCGGGCGGGCTTGTGCGATCGCATTCGCCCGTGAAGGCGCAACCGTGATCGCCACCGACATCAATGAAAGCGGCATCGCTACGCTCGGCAAGGAGGGTATCGCCGAGACGGCACGGCTCGATGTTCGCAGCACCGCCGAGGTCGACAGCTTCGCCAGGCGCGTCGGCAAGATCGACATCCTGCTCAATGCGGCGGGGTTCGTGCACCACGGAACCATTCTGGACTGTTCGGAACAAGACTGGGATTTTTCGTTCGACCTCAACGTCAAATCCATGCACCGGACGATCAGGGCATTTCTGCCGGCCATGCTGGCGGGCGGCGGCGGCAGCATCGTCAACATCTCGTCCTGCGCGGCGTTGCGGCCACCGGCCAACCGTTATGTCTACAGCGCGTCCAAGGCGGCGGTTTCGCTGCTCACCCGCGCGGTTGCGCTCGACTTCATCACCCAGGGCATCCGCTGCAACAGCATCTGCCCCGGCACCGTGGAGACGCCCTCGATGCTGGAGCGCGCGGCTGCCGCCGGCCCGGATGGACGCGAGAAATTCGTCTCCCGCCAGAAGATGGGCCGGCTCGGCACCGCGGAGGAAATCGCGGCCATGGCGGTCTATCTCGGCAGCGACGAAAGCGCGTTCACCACCGGCGTCGACCTCGTGGTCGATGGCGGCTATATGCTCTGACGTCCACGCGATCAAAGGCTCCCCCATGAACAAGATCGACTTGAACGGACGCTGCGCCGTCGTCACCGGCGGCGCGCAGGGATTTGGCCGCGCGATCGCCGAGCGCTTCGTTGCCTCAGGCGCGAAGGTCGCGATCTGGGATCACGACCTGCCCTTCGCCGAAAAGACCGCAAAGGAGATCGGGCCCGGCGTCAGCGCGTTCAAGGTTGACGTCTCCGATCTCTCCGCGGTGGAAAAGACCCGCGACGAGACGCTGCAAGCGTTCGGCAAGATCGACATCCTCGTCAACAATGCCGGCATTGCCGGCGTCAACAAGTCGGTGTGGGAAACCGATTTGGAGGAGTGGCGCAAGGTGCTGCGCATCAATCTCGATGGTCCCTTCATCTGCTGCAAGGCCATCGTGCCGGCGATGCTGAAACAGAAATACGGCCGTATCGTCAACATTGCCTCGATCGCCGGCAAGGAAGGCAATCCCAACGCCGCGCATTATTCGGCTTCCAAAGCGGGCCTGATCGCGCTGACGAAATCGCTCGGCAAGGAGCTTGCCGCCCACGACATCCTGGTCAACGCGGTGACGCCTGCCGCCGCCAAAACCGCGATCTTCGACCAGCTGACACAGCAGCACATCGACTTCATGCTGTCCAAGATCCCGAAGGGCCGTTTCGTGCTGGTGGAGGAACTCGCCGCGATGGTGGCCTGGCTCGCGTCGGAAGACTGCGCGTTCTCCACCGGTGCGGTGTTCGACATTTCCGGCGGCCGGGCGACCTACTAGCCGGACAAAAACTGCGAAAACAACCCCATGCACAGTAGGGATGGTGTCTCGCCGCGGTCGCCGAGACAAAGCAATACGGCACGTTCCTGCAACCGAATGCCGCTGCGGGAGCTTGATCGCTAACGGGGCGAAGTGAACGCAGCCTGCGTCGCATCACGCCACCGGGTAGTGGTACGCGGCTCCGATCGAGCGAGTTCAAGACCGCTGCATTACCCGTTCGGTCCGACGGCCGGCCGTCGTCGCGATCCAGATGCCGGCAAACACCGTCACGATGCCGCCGACGAGATTCCAGCCGAGCGGCTCCTGGAGCAGGATCGCGCCGACCAGCGACGCCGCTACCGGATTGACGGTCACGGAGATTGCGCCGCGGGTGGGCGTCGTGCGGGCCAGTGCGAACGCCCATAGATAGAATGTCAGCGCGCTGCCGAACGCGCCGAGATAAGTGGCAGCCAGCCATTGCGGCGTTCCGAAAGCGGCCACAGGCGTGAAACTGCCGCGGCAGCACGATATCACGATGAGACATGCCGCGCCGACGCCCATGGACATGGTGGTGAACGGAATGGGGCCGGAGCGAGCGATGAACGGCTTGGACCAGATGCTATAGATCGCCATGCACAGGGCGGCGCCGACCATCAGAAGATCGCCGCGCCACGCGCCCAGCGGCGCCGAAGCCAGGCCCGACAGGAGAGCAATGGCGACGCCGAGCGTCGCAATCACGACCCCGAGCGACTTGCGCGCCGTCAGGGCTTCGCTACCGAGCGCCGCGCCGACGACCATTGTCAGCAGGGGAAGGGTCGACAAGGCAAGCGCGCCCCGCGCCGCCGTGGTGAAGATCAGAGAGGCGTTAAACAGGATCGGGAACAGGGCAAAGTATAGCACGCCCAATCCCGCCACACCGGGCCAGTCCTGGCGCGGCCACTCAACGCCGCCTTGCAAAAGCGCCACCGGCAACAACAGCAGAAAGCCGATGCCAAACCGGAAAGACCCGATCGCAAGAGGATCAATCGCGTTCACCAGATAACGCGTGGCACCGATCGAGGTCCCGCCGAGGCCGCTCGATAAGACTGCCGCCAGTACGCCCCAGCCCTCTCCCATTCCCTCACCCCTCGCTTTTCTAGCTTGCGCGCGAGGATAAGGGAGCGCTACCAATCAAGAAATGGAATTTACCTGATAAAGGAAATAACGTTTCGTTATGAGTCTGCCCACCCTCGATCCGGATCTATTGAAGGCGTTCGTCGCGGTGGCGGACCATCGCTCCTTCACGCGTGCTGCCGCCACGCTCAACCGGACCCAATCGGCTGTGAGCATGCAGATCAAACGCCTCGAAGATCGCCTCGGCGTGGACCTTTTCAACCGGACCAAGGCGAACGTCGATTTGAGCTCTGCGGGCGAAGGCCTGCTCGGATACGCAAGGCGCATCCTGACGCTGAACGAAGAGGCGGTCGGCAGCCTCGCCGAGCGCAAGGTCGAAGGCGTGGTCCGTCTCGGCGTGATGGACGACTACGGCACCTTTATCGTTCCACCCTTGTTGGCGAGTGTCCTCGCCGGCTATCCGCGGATCCATGTCGAGATGGAAACCGGGCTCACTGCTTCCATGCCAGCGCGGCTTGGTGCGGCTTATGACCTCGTCATCGCAATGCATCCGGAAGGACGTGGCGCGGGTGAATTCCTGCGGCGTGAACAGGCCGTCTGGGCGACCGGCCCTTCTCGGGCGGTCGAGGAGCAGGAGCCGCTACCTGTCGCGCTCTACCCGCAAGGCTGCCTGTTCCGGAAATGGGCGATCGAAGCGCTCGACGCAGCAAAACGGCCTTGGCGGTTGGCTTTCGTCAGCCACAGCCTCGCAGCCGTGGAGTCGGTCGCGGCGCAGGGTCTCGCTGTGACCGTCGTGAAGACCGGCACGTTTCCGACGAAGCTGCGTCCGCTGTCCGATCGCGACGGCATGCCACGACTGCCGGCTGCGGACATCTGCCTGCATCGCGCCGCCAACCTCTCGCGGGCAGGCGCGCTTCTCGCCGATCACTTGCGGACAAACATCTCGAATTGTCCTGATCTGTCATTGAGGCGCGCAGATGATAGCGTCGCCCGAGTCGCCTGAACTGAGCAGGATAAGCGATTGGCCTCAAACCTCACCCTCTATGCCGCGTCAGTCTGGGTGCTGCCGCTGATTTTCGCCATCACCTTTCATGAGGCGGCGCACGGCTTTGCCGCGCACCGGCTGGGCGACGACACGGCCTGGAAACTCGGCCGCGTCAGCTTCAATCCGATCAAGCACATCGACCCGTTCGGCACGATCCTGCTGCCGGCGATGCTGCTGCTGGCGCACTCGCCGTTTCTGTTCGGCTACGCCAAGCCGGTGCCGGTTAATTTCCGCAACCTGCGCAATCCACGGCTGGACATGGTCTGGGTGGCGCTGGCGGGCCCCGCCACCAACATCATCCTGGCGCTGGCGGCAGCGCTGGCATTCCACGGCCTGGGCCTGGCACCTGCGGATTGGGCGCAATGGATCGCCGACAACCTTAAAAACGCGCTCGTTATCAATGTCGTGCTGGCGGTCTTTAACATGATGCCGATACCGCCGCTTGACGGAGGACGCGTCGCGGTCGGCCTGTTGCCGCGGCCCCTCGCCGACCCGCTTTCGCGGCTGGAGCCGTTCGGAATGCTGATCCTGATCGGAATTTTGATCCTGCTGCCCTTGGCGGGCTCGCAGTTCGGTCTAAATCTTGATGTTATTTCGGCGATACTGCGGACATCGACTGGCTATGTGCTGCGGTTGATTCTACTTCTTACCGGCAACACTTAAGTCAGCAAGAGAAACTGCCGAAAAGGCCAGAGGCCGTCTTGGTCAAAGCTGCCGACATGATGATCGCGCGACGTGCCGACACCAGGGCCCGCGCCGATTTTGCGACCTGGAAAATGATGGCCAAGCTGAACGGTGCCTCCGCCTTGCCGCCTGAGGCCCAGAACTTCCTGGCAAGTTACAGGGGGCTTCTTGCGAAAATGCCCGAGGCCGAGGCAACCGAAGCCACCATCAACCTGATGTACAAGACCTACTTTGCGGAAATGGGCGGTATCGGAACGCCGCCTGACGTGCGGCCTCGGCCCAGCCCACCCGTGGCCGACAACAACGTGACCGCCTTCAGGCGCCCCCCGGCCAAGCCGAAACCGTCTATTTTTGGGTCGAACGCGACGCCGCGGCTTCCGGTGGCGCTCATCTTCGCCTGCCTCGTCGTGGTCTA
>VAZV01000001.1 GCA_005884765.1 Alphaproteobacteria bacterium | reverse complement strand
CGTTCCGATGACTTCGCCGTGCTCACCGGCGAGGATGCTCAATATCACCAAGCATTGGTCGATGGCGCCGACGGCGGCATTCTCGCGTCGGCGCATATCGAAACCGAAACATTCGCAAACGTCTGGAAGCTGCATGAGGCGGGCGATCACAAGGCGGCGCTGGCGGCCTGGCGATCGGTCGAGGAGCTCGTGCGTTTGCTGTTTTCCGAACCAAGTCCGGCGCCAATCAAGCA
>VAZV01000002.1 GCA_005884765.1 Alphaproteobacteria bacterium | reverse complement strand
GTCAGATGCGTGACGAAATCCTGAAACGTCGCCATGTCGGGCGCTACGCATTTCAAGATGAAATCAACTTCGCCGGACAGCATCCAGCATTCCCGCACCAGGGGTTCGGCGCGCACGAAATCCTCGAACGCGCGCAGGTCCGCATCCGCCTGGCTCGACAGATGCACCGACGCGAACACCGTGACGTCGAAGCCTAGCCGGCGCGGATCGAGCAAGCCGCGATAACCCTGGATGTAGCCCTCTTCCTCCAGCGTCCGCACCCGGCGCAGGCAAGGCGGCGGCGAGATGCCGACGCGTTTGGCCAGTTCCACATTGGTGATTCGGCCATCAGCCTGGATTTCACTCAGGATTTTGAGGTCGATTTCGTCAAGATTCTTCAACACGTGAATTCAGCTTCCGGGCTGCAAAGGGCCTGCGGGGAATGACTGGCAACTCTCTTAGCGCAGCCGGGCCAGCCTGCGCAATTTTATTGCGCGTGCGCTGCGCCATTTCTGCAAGCTGCGGGGAAAAACTGCCGAGATGGATTGCAATTCTTGCATGGCTCGCCAGATACCATAGACTTGGATTTGACACTTTCGGCGCCACCGCGATGCCTTCCGGGCGCTTTCCGCTCAAGTCCTGACTAGAAATTCCCTGTACGAGAGGGACCTTCCTATGCCTGCCCCCATCCATGCCAAGGTCGTCATCATCGGGTCCGGCCCCGCCGGGTACACCGCGGCGATCTACGCGGCGCGGGCGATGCTGGAGCCTGTTCTGATCCAGGGCATCCAGCCAGGGGGACAACTGACCATCACGACCGACGTGGAAAATTATCCAGGCTTTGCCGACGTCATCCAGGGTCCCTGGTTGATGGAGCAGATGGAGAAGCAGGCCACCCATGTCGGGACCAGGATCGTGACCGATCTCGTCACCAAGCTGGAACTGGGACAGCGGCCGTTCCGCCTGAGCTGCGATAGCGGCGATGTCTATCTCGCCGAAACCGTCGTCCTCGCCACCGGCGCGCAAGCACGCTGGCTCGGCACGGCGTCGGAAGAAAAGTTCAAGGGCTTTGGCGTATCGGCCTGCGCGACCTGCGATGGATTTTTCTATCGCGGCAAGGAAGTCGTAGTGGTCGGCGGCGGCAACACCGCGGTCGAGGAAGCGATGTTCCTCACCAACTTCGCCTCGCGCGTGACGATCGTGCATCGCCGCGACCATTTCCGCGCCGAGCGCATCCTGCAGGATCGCCTGTTCAAGAATCCGAAGATCAAGGTGGTGTGGGACTCAGCGATCGACGAAATCTGCGGCACGGAAAACCCCGGTAAGGTCACCCACGTCCGGCTCAAGAATGTCAAATCCGGCACGCTGACAGAGGTCGCAGCCGACGGCGTCTTCATCGCGATCGGACACGCGCCCGCGACCGAGCTTGTGCGCGGCCAAGTCAAGCTGAAACCATCCGGCTATGTCGAGGTGGCGCCGAACTCGACCGCCACCTCGGTGCCCGGCCTGTTCGCTGCCGGCGACGTCGCCGATGAGACCTATCGCCAGGCGGTCACCGCCGCAGGCCTCGGCTGCATGGCGGCGCTGGAGGCCGAACGCTTTCTCGCACTTCGCGCCAACGAACGGGCAGCGGCTGAATAATCATGAGCATCTCTCGAAACCGAGACGGATTTACCGATATGGATTGGGACAAGCTGAAGGTGTTTCACGCTGCGGCGGAAGCAGGCAGCTTCACGCATGCCGGCGAGCAGCTTGGACTGTCGCAATCGGCGGTTTCCCGTCAGGTCAGCGCGCTTGAACAGGAATTGTCGGTTTCGCTATTCCATCGCCACGCGCGCGGCCTGATCCTCACCGAGCAGGGCGACCTGTTGTTCCGAACCGCCCATGACGTGTTCATGCAATTGCAGGCGGCGCGCGCCAAGCTCACCGACAGCCGGGAGCGGCCGAGCGGAGACCTCAAGATCACGACGACCCCCGGCGTCGGCATCAACTGGCTGATCCCGCGGCTTGGCGAATTCACCGCACTGTACCCGGAGATCCGGATTTCGCTGATCGTCACCGACGAGGAGCTCGACCTGTCGATGCGCGAGGCCGACGTCGCGATCCGCACCCGCAAGCCGACACAGCCCGACCTGATTCAGCGCAAGCTGTTCGCGATGGGTTTTCACGCCTATTGCTCGCCGGAATACATCAAGCGCTTCGGCACCCCCCGGACGCTCGACGAGCTCGACGCCCATCGCATCATCACGCTCTCCGACGGGCAGGTCGCGCCGCATTTGCAGAACCGCAACTGGCTGATCGAGGCCGGCCGCAACGGCTCCGGTCCGCGCGAGGCCTATTTCAAGGTCAACAACATCCTCGGCCTGGTGCGCGCCTGCCAACAGGGGCTCGGTATTGCGGCGCTGCCGGATTACCTGGTGGAGGAAGATCATCGCCTGGTGCAGCTGTTTGGAGAATCTGATTCTATTCAGCTCGACACCTACTTCGTCTATCCCGAAGAGCTGAAAACGGTGGCGCGGGTGCAGGTCTTCCGCGACTTCGTGGTGAGCAAGGCGCAGCGCTGGCCGTCCTGATTATCGCCTGATAAGCCCCCTCCCTCCCTCTCCGCATGACTGACATGCGAGGCGAACGGTTGCTGCATGGCATTCGCGGGGACCATAATGTTTGGACGCTGAGCATTCGCGTTGCGCATTTGTCCCCCTCCTCCAGTGGCGCGAACGTTCAGTAATCCCTCTTGGAAGGTGATTGTGTCGGCCTCACGTGGCCAATAACCTTAAGCCGGGCCTTCGAGCCCGGCTTTTTTTATGCAACCACAGCGCTATTGCGCATTGGGGAGCGGCGCTGCCGCCGTTGACAGGACGAGCCTCCTTCATCATCATTTGCAAATGATCACGAATTCGTGCGCAGCGTTCTCGAAAAAAGGTCCCCGTCCGGGGGCCTCGGATCGACGCGCGCGATAGACTTCTCGTTTCAGCGTCAGAATCCGAAAACCCCCGCCGCGATGCGGGGGTTTTCGTTTGTCCCCTCTCCCGGCGCTTTCAACCACAAGGAGATGGACTTAAATGACCGACCTTCGAACCCGCTTGCAGGGCTTATGGCTGCCACTGGTGACCCCGTTTCGCGATCGCGAGCTCGACGAGGCATCGCTGCGGCGGCTGGTGGCGCATTACATGGCCCTGCCCGTCGATGGGCTGATTCTCGCCGCGACAACAGGCGAAAGCCTCACCCTTAC
>VAZV01000244.1 GCA_005884765.1 Alphaproteobacteria bacterium | reverse complement strand
CGCCCGGCCGCCGCCATATGCAATTCAGTGCATCGCGTAGCGTTGGCGTTGCGTAACCAGCGTCAGGGCCGGCAGATCAAAGCCGGTCGTCAATAGTCGAATGGCTGACGGGCATCCATCCGCCGTAACCAACTTTCGCAACAAAATCTGCCACAAGCGGACCAATACGGCAGGTCTACACCCACAAGGCTACGAGACTCTGCGGGAGCAGGATACGAACCAGATCGCCGCCCAACCTTGTGATGACGAGATCGCAGTCCGCACATCGAAGCCGCGGCTAAACCCAGCACTAAAGGCGCGCCGACGACATTCCTTCAGCGCCTCGAATTGAACCAGGGCTACATAGAGGGCAAACACCAAGCCCGACACCAACCCAGCGCGCACAAGCAGCCGGACGAGATCAGCAGGTCTTTCAGGCCTCAGGATTGCAATCGCGTTCATGTTCGGGGACCGCGGGCGGCAACGGCGGGTAGTGGGTCAGTTTGATTGTGGCGGAGTTCCAGGTGGCAAATGGGTGAATCGGCGCGCATAGTCGGTGCATGTCGAACCCTACCGAGAAGATCACGTTCGAGCCGCGCCCCCTCAAAACCGAGGCGGAATGGTGCATCGTAGCGACCCACCCCTGGGGCCACCGGGAGAATATCACTGGCTTCAAAAGCGAGGTTGAAGCGCTGGATTGGATGGTAAGCGAACGATGCCAAACGTGGTTGAAGACGAGGGGTCATTGATGACCCATCCCAAACGCCCGCGCCAAAAAAATCGCCGACATGCCTGAAGCTGAGTTCGAAGCCCGGCAAACTAAAGATTTTCGGCGACAACCAGCGCAATGAAGATCAGGAGCGCACAAATCAATCCAGGGCCAGTCCCAAGAACAGCTATGGCAAATAGCCCAAGAGCACCTGTTATCAGAACACCTCCAACGATTTGACGCTGCATCAGGCCACCCACATCAACCCAGTGCAGACCAACAGTCTTCAGGGGGCCAGGAGCGAATCGGTACGCCCACTGTACTCGCTCAAGCCCTAGATTACGCATAGATGGCCGCCGAATTTAAAATCCGAGCGGTCTGGTGCGGCCGGTTTTGCTTATTTGGGCGCAACGCCCGGCCCGGGGCCACCGCGGCGTGTGAGTTCAGGGGTGTACCGGCCGCGCTCCAGGCGTCCCGGGGTCCCGGGGGTTCGCCCCCCTGATAACCCGCCACAGAACCGGCAGTGCCGCCGGCTTCGATCAATGGACCCACAGGCTGCTGAGAGGCAGGCTAAGCCCCCCGGCAAGATGCCCGAAGCTATTACTGTGGCAACGTCAATTGACCAGGGGTGGCCGCCTCCGCCGAGCAAGTCGAAATGTCGAGAGCGGTTTTCGTCGCGATAGGTTTGAAGACGCATGGCAGTCCATTTCATCAGCGGCTTGATGACGCACAAGAGGCCGTTCATCGTGGGAGAGCTTGGCGCTGACGCGGATCCATTCATGCTGCACGTCTATGCCGCCCTCGCCGAGAAGGAACGCAGAGCCATCTCTCAGCGCGCCAGGGACGCGCTCGCAGCGAAGAAGGCCCAGGGTCAAGCTGGGCGGCCTCAACGCCAAGGGCGTCGCGAATCGTGAGAAAGCGCTCGAGCGCGCCGAACAGACTGCGGCCAGTGTTCGCCGAGCTCGCCGGCATGTCTCACCGCAAGATGGTGGCGGAGCCGAACGCTCGCAAGATTCCGACGCCAGCCGGCGGCCAATGACATGCTGTGACGGTCAAGCGGGTGCTGCCGCGCCTGGCGTGATAGCCATGGCGCGCGTGCTGGAACGGTTCTAACCGCCCACGGCGCGATGGTTGCTGCTTTCGGAAACCAACCTCTACGCAGGTTGCTAATTGGGCATGCGAGATGACAAGTCCGCCCTCCTAGAGCAGGCAGAGCGCTGCCGGCGTCCGGCGCACGCCATCAACACAACTGACGTGGTGGAAAAGCTTTTGACCATGGCGGAAGACTATGAAGAGCAAGCGGCTAGACTTGCGGCCTCAAGCCCGCCGTTGGTCCCTTCAGAGGCGCCTGAGCCCCCAAAGTGGCCCAGATGGATGTCGCGCGCCGGGCCAAATATCTCTGGGAATAGGCGGGTCATCCGGGCGGCAGAACCGAAGAATTCTACTTTGAAGCAGAGCGACAATTGCGGGAAGAAGCTTGAGCACCGCGGTAGCTGAGGAACATCCGATCGCGCTAACGATTGGTGCTGGTAGCCGTGGGAGGCCGAGATGACCGTCGAAGTTGATGCGCCGACTATGTTGGACAAGGCGACAGAAGCTGTTCACGACGCGACGAAAGCCGTTCAGACGACCAGCCAGAGCATTGCCGGGGCTATCGACGCGGGTCGCAGGCCGGGTGGCTTCCTTGATCAGCTGGCGCGCTTGACCCGCGAAGCGCCTCTCCCATCGCTCGCGATCGCCTTCCTGGTCGGCTTGATCGTTGCGCGGGGGCGGTAATCGCGTCGTCCGGAGGAATTCGCGAATGTGCGACAGAAGCATGATCAGGCCTGTTTTGGTGGTTGCAACACTAGTATCGACGAGCGGCGCCCACGCACAAGGAAGCTCTGGTACGGGAAGTGCGTCCACAGGTATAGGGGCGCCAACCGGCCCCGCCGGACCAGGAATAAGAAGCAACGGCTGGACTCAGCAGCCAGGCGCAGCGACCAATCCCAGGACGACAAACAACAATCTGAGTCCCGCGGAGAAAAACTCTATGCCGCCGCCGAAAGCACCCCAGTTTCAAAAGAATCTGAAGGGCTATCAAAAGTAAATTTTGATTTCTTCGCTGGCCCTTGATCAGCGGAGCGTCGGCGCGCGCCTCACTGCGGAAATCCGCAGTAACCTTTGGCGCCATCTCTATCGCGCAACCGAGCGACCGTGCTTTCGACGGTTGATTACGGTCATGGCGAATTCGTCCACCGTATAGACGCGCCCGTCGCCCACGACGGTGACGAAGGGGAATCCTCGATTCAGGAAATCGCTTGCCGTCTCTAAGGCTTCTTCGCGGCTATCCGCAGTGGCTTTTTCGATCCCTTCGGGCTCGCGAGGCTTACCTTGCACAATGAACATCGTTCTTGCCCTCCGCTCTGCAATAGGCATGCGGGGTCAACAGCGCATGCGTCCGCCAAGTTCCGGCGTTGGCGCCGCACGCCCCAAGCCGCACACCCACCAGGCCCCGCCTGCTGGTCCCCGCAGGCGGGGCTCTTTTTGCCGCAACTGTTGCGTCATCAATTTGTCAACGAGCCCAAAGCGATCGACAACCGTCGCGAGAACGCCACGCAGAAGCCGCCGCTTGACCCCGATGTCGCCGACGCCGCGCCCTCCGGTCCCCTGTTGACCGCCCACGACACTGAACACGCGGTCACGTATGTGCGGCTGCTCGACGCTGAGGGCGGATGGCGCTGACTGGCGCGACGTTGCACGAATAGTACTGCATCTTGATCCGGACCGAGAATCCAATCGCGCCCGGCGGGCGTTCGACAGCCACCTCGCACGCGCCAGGCGGGTGACGCGGAAGGGCTACCGCCAATTGCTACGCGGGGGCCGATCAGGGCGGCATCGGCGCGCGCCTCGACCTCAACCTCGCACGGCAGCGACGCAACCGCTGAACTTGATCGTCGGCTGTGACACCATCTCAAACCGGGACTTGCTGAATCCTTTTTCGAAGCCGAAAAGGATATAGCAGTCGTCCCGTTCCGCGCTGACTTCGTATTCGCTGCCCACGTCCAGGACCTCAACCTGGAACAAGTTATCGATGCATCGAACTATCATGGTCGCCGTTCGATTTCTGCCCGCATCAAGGTGAGCGTAGGTTCGAATCTATTCGCGCAGGCACCACTTACATTCAGCATTTGCACGGCGCTTGTCTTCGTTGGTCGGGCGTTGGCTCCGCTATCTCGCTGAGTGTTGCAGCACAGCCACGTTCTGCGCCCGTTTCGGAAGGACGCAAGCCGGTTCGGCAAGGAAGTCAGTTTGTTGCAACTCCAGCAAGTTTGTTTTTAGGGAGTCGGGCTTCATATTGGAAGGATGCACGCGCTTCGCACCAACGCCGCAGCCGCTCGCGCCACCACTCGCAGCAAGGTCTCAAACGGGACGCGGCTGTTTCAGAATGTCTGATCTTCGGTCGAGTCACCACCGATGCCACCGCATTCCCGCCCGGTTCTGCGATGGTGCATGGCGGAACCGCCATTGGGGCGATGTGGAAAAGCATGGCGGAACAAGTTAGCGATCCGAAAGTCGTAACCCTCGATGTCAAGCCGCTCCATCCCTCCGCGGCACGCGAGATCGGGACTTTCAGCTTGAAGACCAAGGGCCCGACACCGCAGGAAGTGACCGGGAAATATGTTGTGGTCTGGGAAAAGGTCGGAAATGACTGGAAGCTCGCGGCCGATATTTGGAACGATGGTAGGTAGGCTGCTGACTCCGATTAGATCCTGGGTTCAGACTTCAGCATCGTTTGCACTACCTATCTCGAGGGTGTGCTGATCGCATCTTCCACGCGTCGAGCGCGGCTTGGCAGTGCGATTCCGGCGGGATGACCAAATCCAGTCTATCACCCGGTGGGCGTTTGCTCTTCGAATAGCTTCATGTTCTTCGCCACATCGTAACGGACCCTCTCGAAGGCTCTCTGGATCCCATTCGCTGCGTTCGGCGGGGAAGAAGTCCCCCGCTTGAAGCGCATTAGCGATCCGGCAGCCCGCGCTCGGCCTGACGAAGAAGTACAATTTCATATCGCCGAATGATGATCGAAAGCGCAGATCCAGCGGCAATGAACAATCCCAGTGACACTAGGCTCAGCGTTTCGGAAATCTTATAGATTTCGGTCCCGACGGCGTGGGCACCGAAGCCGAAGAGGCACGCCCAGCAGATTCCCCCGGTCACGTTGAAGAAGAAAAAGCGACCCGCCGGCATGTTGTTTGCGCCAGCGAGCAAAGCCGCAAACATTCTTAGCACCGCGATAAAGCGACCAAAAAACACGACAACGTTCCCGTACCGAAAAAACAGATATCGACCGATCAGCAATCGGTTTTCATCGAGGCGGATGTATCGTCCGTATTTTCGGAGAAGCGGCATTCCGAAACGGCGCCCGACCGTGTATCCGATCCCGTCTCCGACGATCGCACCTGCCGCGGCCGCGGCTACAACGACAGCGATATCGAGCTGATTGGTGGCGGCGGCCAAGAGAGCAGCAGCAACAAGGATCGTCTCTCCTGGCAGGGGCACGCCGGCGCTTTCCAGCGCAACAACAACGGAAATGATCCAAGGTCGATGGACTTGGATCAAACGAATCAGAGAACTCGAGAAAGAGGCAAGGTCCATTTTCTAAGACTGCCTGCTGCACATTTCTTACCTGAAATTGGAAAAGGCGAGAAGCAAAATTAGCTTCCAACCATGCTTAGGGCGCAAGCCGCCGCCGCGCGCGATAATCGCATCAATCTCGTCTTCCGACCCTTCGAAGTCCACGCTGCTCCCATTTAAAAATAATAGCGAGCGCTGTCGGTTACCAATCGCATTGCACCCGGTTTGGAGAACAACCGTTGTTGATTTTCATCGACATTCTCTAATTAGACGCGCATGGTGCTTTCCCGACACGCTCACGCAAGGCGGCGGCCCCTTCAAAAAACTCGTTAAGTCGGCATCCATCTGGGTGTCCGCCGGACTTTGACCGTTTGAAAGGACAACTCATGCCGCTACCATCAATTTTCCAGGATCATTCATTCAAGCGTCTTGTTCAAGGTGCAGCGGTTGGCGCGGTTGCCACCATGATCATCGGCTTCAACTGGGGCGGCTGGTCGTTAGAGAGCACAGCGGAAAAACGGGCTGATGAAGCTTCACGAAGTGCCGTCGTTGCGGTCTTAGCGCCCATTTGTGTTGATAAATTTCAACGCGCTGCGAACGCAACCGATAATCTGATCGAACTCAAGAAAGTCTCGTCTTACATGCAAGGCAGTTTCGTTGAAAAGGGTGGTTGGGCGACTTCACCAGGCACCGACAAGGCTAACTCTGCGGTCGCCCAAGCGTGCGCCACCATGCTGGGAACTCTGAAATAAGGATTGGCGGAATCGTTGTGGCTGCAGTTCACAAGAAAGGCACGCCTTTAACGGGACCATTGTAAAGGCCGAGATGGCGACCGCATCAACGCCCTGCTCGCCGCCGCCGGCTTCAACTTCAGCCTGCTGCTGCGCTGGTTGGAGGAATTGTTGCGCGTCCTCTTACTGATCCTCCGTCCCGGCCTCCCGCCGCCGCGCCTTGCATAGTCCGCAGAAACATTCTTCACGATCGACTCAGTAACTTCTTCCCGTCCGCTGCTCCTCGCACGGACGGGGCTTTTTTTGGAAGCCGCCGGTAGGCAAGAGGAGTTATCGGCTCCAGCGCTTCGGCCTTGCCGGTTCTGTCGGCTGAACAGCTGCAGAGGGCTGCTGCTGAGCACTGGCGAAGGATTGTTGGAGCGCATCGAGTTTGGCGTTCAGCGCGGTGAGCTCGTCGAATAATCGCTTCACTTCAGCCCGATCGGATGAGACCGTTTCTTGGACGGCTTTTAGCTGGTCGACGGCTTGTCGCTGCGACGTCTGCAGGTCATGAATCGCCTGAGCAATCGGATCTGGTGGCGGTGATGCAGTCGCTTCGTGCGGCTTCGCAGGAATGGTCTCGTAAACGCCCAATACCACCAACAAAACGATTGCTAGGGATGAAAGCGCAACAAAGGCTGGTGAGCGCCCCTTCCGGGCTGCCGAACCCGATCCGGAAGGGCTCGCGTCGTTCAATTCATTGAGCACAATATGGGTCCATCTCAAGCGGGATACATTCGACCTATACCATACGGTCCAGCGGCCCGCTTGGGGCGTCGTCTGGGCGAGAAGATCGCGTAAAGCCAGCTGCCAACCCGGGCTATTCGCCCCTGCTATGGCGGGGCTTTCTGTGTTCAAAGAAGACTGGCGCGAACAAATAGCGCGCGTAACGCGTCCGTCGCCTGCACAGTCAACATCGCATTTTCAGCGGCACTTTGAAGCGAACTTACGGCATCGCCATGCAGCGACCTAAACTCCATCCACTCAACTGAGCTGAGATTCGTTATAAATCGATAAGCTTGGCCAACTGTACCAATGTAAACCGTCTCGCCATTCAATTTGACTTTGAATGTCGCTTTCAGCGGTGTGTCAGAATTTGATGGCTCGCTCATGCCTCGGTTGTGCAACGAGCACGGCTAATGTCAATCCAAATTCTTCGCCATCGTTCATGCTTTGGAAGGCACAGTTCCAGCGTTCCAGCGTCATGATTGTGAAACTGATCGTCGCGCAGATGACATGCTGTCACCGAGGTTCGCCACTACGACGAGGCGCTTGATCTCGCCGTTGTTAAAGGCTCTCAGAAAATTTTCGTAGTTCTTGATCGACACGCAGCCGTTTGAGTCGCCGTTCGCCCCGAGCATATAGCTGTGCGCGAGCAACCCGGACCGCCCGAGCATATCGGTGCCACCAACGGGAACCATACGGAGCGCTTGGACACCGTGAAACAGTCGCTCCCGCGGTTTCAACTCATAGACATTTGGTGGCGTCGCTCCAACATTTCGCTCGCTCACGTGTCCTGGATCGTCCATAGCTTCATGGCGGTCTCGCGACGGTTGTCGATCGACCAATTTTGCTTTGGGCTCGTTGGCAAATTGATGACGCAACGGTTGCGGCAAAAAAAGACCCGCTCGAGGCGACCCTACGAGGGGGTCGGCTTGGGGTGCCATCTGTCGGTCGCGCCATCATCCACGCACGCGGCCGGAAAACCCGTGCGACAGAATGACCTTTGCGAGATCATCACCGCGGCGACTTTCCAAGGAGCGAGGGCAAGACTTCTTCCGGCGGCTGCAGGCCCGGTGACGTCACCCACGCGTTGATCTTCGCCGCGATTTCGCATTGCTGGGCCCGGCATAGTAGGTCATTGCGCTCCTGGCCTGGGGGTAGCGACTGCGCACGCGCTCGCCACTGGGCTGCCTCCTTGGCGAGGCGATCTTCGAAACTCGCAATGGAGCTCGGTGTACGTTTCGCCATGCAGTTGAGATGGGCCTGCGAATGTAGGAACTCCAATATCAAATTGCGTTGTGGAGTCCGGGCCGTTCAGCGCCCGTTCAGGCGGTTGCGCGGCGCTGACCGATAGGTGCCCCTGTTCGACCGCTTCCTGCAGCTCCGGCGTGCCCTGGTCGCGAACGACGGCGGCGCTGGCGACCCCGATCGCGGATCGATCCAATCCAACGGCGGCGTTGGATTGGACGTCGGCACCCATTCTTCCGCGCGCTGAATCAAGCTCGATGCGGCGCTCCGCCGAGGAGGTGTCGAAATGTAGCGGATCAGTTTGATGGTGGCAGGATTGTTAACTGGAAAACGGACAGTCCGAAGCGCATGTTGAGGCATGACTGAATCGTTTCACAGGGCCTGCAAATGCGGCGCGATTTATCGCCGCACTGAGTCGATGGCAGACGGTCGCGAGATCAGCAGCTTCCAATGCGATATATGCGGGAGACCCTCGAAAGTTGGAACGCGGCTTGGGTCCCCCACTACCGGCTGGTTGCCAGTCCGGCCACGCCGCCCGAATGACCAGTTGATTCCGCTCCGCCGGCGAGAATCCTGAGCGCTGCCGACGTCAAGAGTGGCAGGATAGCTGGCTTGAATCGGGCCGCCATAGGCGCATATTCGACGGATGCTCGATCAGCGACCAACTTTCATGGCTCGAAAAAATCCCGGAACTGGCTGGGGCGTCGATATTCTTTGGCCCGATGGTGAAACGGAAGTAATCAAGGGCTTCATTACCGAGCATGACGCGGTCAAGTGGATTGCTGAGCACTCTAAGGCGTGGCAGGGAGCCCCTAACCAGACCGCACGGTTTGCGTGATCGGCCCAGACGCGACAGCACCCCGGCCTCATGCCTGAGTTATCAGAACTCGCTGCGCCACCGAGGTGCCGACGCCTATAGTCCGGCCGATCTTCAGGATGCCCATGCCTTTGGTCCTGAGCTCGCGGATGCGCGCTTCTATGGAGGCTTTCACTTTGCGGCGACCCAGGGAAACGTCCTTGGCCTTAGCCCGTGCAAGCCCGGCGTTGACGCGTTCACGGATCATGCCGCGCTCGGATTCGGCAAAGACGCCGCACATCTGAAACATCCGCCCGGCCCATCCGCCCGGCTAACGGCCCCGATTAGGACGCGAGGGCTGCATGGGTGGAGCGGCGGCTCGCCGGCGAGATAGCGGCGAACCTCCTCCGCCAGCCTGGTCGGCCGCAATGGTGACGGTGCGCAACGAGGCGCCGGCGATGTGCGGCGTCAGCGTGACGTTCGGCAGTTGTAGCAGCGGCCAGTCCGGCGGGACCGGCTCGACGGCAAAGGTGTCGAGCATGGCGCCACCAAGCCGCTCCGAGGACAGCGCTTCATGGAGCGCCTTGTAGTCGACCAGTGGCCCCGGGGCCGTGTTGATGAGAAAGGCGCCCCATGGCTGAAGCCATCAACTTCCCCGAACTGACGCTGTTGCTAGGCCGAGGACAAACACGACGTGGCCAGCTTGAGGTCAAAAGTTGATGCTGCCTCGGTGCAGGTTCTGATCGCCGATCGCACCGCATCTTACGGTAAAATACAGTGCGATCGCGCAGAACTCGATCTAGTTTCTTCCCACATCGCAATCACACATACGGCTGCTCACAAGTTGATGGGAATACTCGTCATCGCGGGAGCCGTGGTCGCCATAGTGCTGCTTTGGGAGGGGCGGTCCCTTGCCTCAATCGGCTGGCGTGGCTTCGCGTTGGTGTCGTTCGCCTGGGGCGTGGCCCTCACCATCTTCTTTCTGTGGGTACTGCGAAGCCCTAGGATCACCGCAGTCCAGCGGCCTTGAGAGGACTGTGCGCACGGCCTGCGATCTTGCATTGCGTGTGTGGGGTCGACCTGATGGCCAGTTCCGGACCATTAAAATAGGCGAGTCTTGACTAGGCGAGCATGCGCGGCGCGCGTTGTAGATTTATTACCTGCGTTTGGCGTGTCCGTCGGCTCGATCAGCAGGATGTGAACTTCCTGGCGCTCGATGGGCCGGTGCTCGACCCCTTTTAGGCCTCGCTACAGTTGAGGGTAGACATAAGTCTTCCGCTCGCACAAAAGTCGACAGGCCGAAGTTGGCCGTGCGAGCAACAACATCCATGCGAGCGTCTACGGACTGTCACGGGACGACAGCGTGCGTCAACGGTCATCCGAAATTTCCTAAACATCAGCGGCGCCAGAAAATTCTTTGCGCACTCGGATGGTAGGCGCACGATAACGATTAAAGCGCACCTTCAGTGACGTCTTTGGTGCATCGAGGTCCTTACCCGATCGTCGCACGCCAATCCATGCTGGCGGAGCGCGATCGCCAGGAGTGAAGCGTGGTGCTTCGATCCCCGTTAACTGCACGGCGAGCCTTGCGCCGGGCGGCCGACGGCGGTCCGGCCCAATTGCTGGGAGCAGGCGCGCCTTCACGGAGCTGCATTACAAGCTGAGCCCTCGGTTTCTTCCAAAGGTCCACTCGATGCCGCGTCGTCGCGCTGAAGACCGGCGATGTGACGGCCGATATACCGTTCGAGTAGTGGCTGCCAGGGAACGAGCTGAAAACCAAGACCGTCGTCGATCGTGGCAAAACGGCCACTGACGAGATTTGCGGTTCCAGTCAGACGGCCGCTGATGTGATCGCCGGGAGTCGTAGAAAAGTAGGTCAGCCCGCGCTCTTTCGCCATCTCTTGTCCGACGCGCTCGACTTCGAGTCGTTCAAGAGTCGACACGGTGCTGGTAGGAACGCGGATCTTGCCATCCTTGACGGTCCCGAGCCCCATCTCCACAAGTCGCTGCGCCCTCCGATTCATGGCTTTGTCGACCTCCCGGCCAAAGCCGGTGTCTCGGATTTCCGAGCGATCGCCCGCAATCATCTGGCGGTCGAGCCAGGTCGCGCCCTCGCTGCCAATCTGCTGGTCGAGATTGAGGGTCGAGAGCGTTCGGATTCTAAGCGCATGGCCGCCGTGGCTCAGATCGTAGGCCTGTCCGCGTTGGACAATATCTTCCGGGATCTTCCAATGGTCGGCGTCGATCCGCTCGGCGTGGCCGGCCCGGCGCAGGGCCTCCAATCGGCGGACATGGGCGCGGACATAGGCCTCCGGGTCCTTGCCTCGCCGCTCAAAGCTGTCGCGGACGCGCTCCAGGTGCCGGCTGGGACGGTATAGGCCATCGCCCTCCTCGGCCGCATTGGCGGCGATGTTGTGGTCGGCTGGCCTTGGACCGGAGACAACTGGCGCGGCTTCGATGATCATGCCCCGGCCTACCTCTTCGATCCCGGCCGGATCCTTGAACTCCATGTGGTGGACCCGGCCGTCGATGCCGTCGACCACCAGGTAGACCCGCTCACCCATCTCGTCTCCGGCCAGGCCTTTGGCCAGGACCCGGCCCACGATCTTCTGGCCTGATCCTTCGCCGTGAAGGGCAAATTGGCCGCCGCCGCGCTCTTCGGCGAGGCCATTCTTGGCAAGCGCCCGATGAATGGTGTTGATGACCTCGTTGCGCGCACCAAGCTCCTTCAGAGTGGTCTCCGCGCCGCCGGAGACGACCCACCGTCCCTGCTCGAGCTCGGTCGCAAGACCATAGCGTTCCAGCTGTCTTACCCGGCCAATCATCAGATTGCGGTTCTCGCGGACGAGAAAGCTCGCCCCTTCCCCTGGCCGCAGATCGATCACCCCCTGCTCCTGCTGTTCGCTGAAGAGCATCTTGTCGAGCCGGGTCAGGCGCTCGGCCTCGACCTCGTTCTGCAGTTTTGTCTGCAGCTCGATCTCGCTCTGGTGGCCCAATTCCCGAGTGACCAGCTCGCTCGCCCGATGCCGGATGCCATGGACGATATAGTCGCCGGCGATATTAAGGATCCGGCCGTCATCGAGCACGCCGCGGACGATGATGTGGGTGTGCGGATGGCCGGTGTTGTGGTGGTCGACCGCGATCCAGTCGAGGCGGGTTTCCAGATCCAATTCCATCTGCCGCATGAGATCGCGGGTGAAGCCGCGAAGGTCAGCCATCTCAGTGGCGTCCTCGGGCGACACGATGAAGCGAAACTGGTGGCGATTTCCACGGCCGCGGTCCACGAACGCCTTGCCGTCGGCCTCGTTCTCGAAAGCGGAATAGGCCTTGCCCCGCTCGCCGTCCCGCGTGACGCCATCCCGTTCGAGGTAGCGGAGATGGGCATCCACCGCCCGGCTCATCGTCGCCCGCATCTTCGGACCGCGTGCGCCCCTCGCTTGCGGATTGAGCCGGACCACCCTTGCTTTGACCACCACTCGCCGGGCCCGGAAGCGGCCTGCGGAATCTCTCTGCCACCCACCGTCCCCGCCCTGCCGAGCAAACGAGGCGACGACCTTCGCGCCCCGGCCGCGCGCGTTGAACCGGCCCGACTTGCCTCCTTCCCGGCCGCGACCCGATCGCGCTCCCGAACCTATCCGCCGAGGATCGCCGCCCGCCTTGCGGACTGCGATCTGGACCTGCTTGAGAAACGGTTGCGACCGCGGATTGATCCGCGTGCCACCGCTGCGAGACCGACCAGGTCTGACCCGAAAATTTTCGCTGTCATCACGTGCCATGACGCGACGATTGGCCTCGGAAAAAGCCGACACAAGAGCTTCCGAGCATCGATCGCATCAAATCGCACTAGCGCGCATGATGGCGAAGAAATAGCGGGGCTCCTCCTCGACGCACATTGCGAGCGCCATCGCTCGGAAGATTGAAATTCATCGGGAAAGTCTGTAGGGGCGGCACCTGTACACCTTGCACCGCGCCGTTTTGACGCCGCGAAAACTTGCAAAAACCAATGTGCAGACAAACCTTTGCGACCGAAGGGAGCCAGCGAACGGCAGTTCGCTTTATCTCGCCGTCACTCCCTCGCCGTCACTCCCTCGCCGTCTCGCCGTCGTAACCGTCCGAATCTCGCGCGTCCTCTCGATGATGTGTTCTCGTTCCATTTCGGGTTCTCTGGTTCTCCTGCTGCACTTGAGAATCTCCGATGGCATCACGCCGTTCGTGGGCTAAAGCTGACACCCGTTCTGGTCGGACCATGTTGCGGCCTGGTAGCGAGGCACGCCGGAAGCGGAGACCTACTGTCGGAACACGGTCTTTGTACGACAAGTTTGATGCGGTGGGCGCGCCATCTGCTGAGCGCAGAAGAGCTGCGCAAACGCGCAGAACATCTGCGGAATCTGCCCCAGAAAGCGTCGAAACGGCAGCAGAAGAAAAAGCCCTTGAAACGCCAAAAGGAGACCTCAGCGCAATCGCTACGGCGTGCGCACGGACAGCGGTCCGGTTGCTCTTCAGTAGTTCTAGGGCATGCATGTCGAAGCGATGAACTTCAGCGGAATGGGGCATGCCGAGCATGCTGCAGCGCTGGTCTCTCACCGCATTCGCTGCGCATTTGACGCGATCGCCTCGAACGATACGGCGACGAAATGGACTGGCGTTCCCTGCTTCATCGGAGTGCCCGGGCGCAATTAAGCAGCGCTGCCAATTGCGCGCGCTGTAAGTATCGCTTGACACCGCAAGTAACGGACGGGCGGTCGAACCGTCAGCGCTTCACCGACGAGCAAAAGCGGGCGATGGTGCAGGAGAACGAAAAGCCTGGCGTTTGCCGCCGCATGGCACCGCTGCCAGCCAGCTCTTCCGCTGGCGGGTCCAATTCGGTTTGACCGCTTGTAAAACGCCGCAACTCGCGACGGTGATACTCGACGGCGCCGTGAACCAGGTGCCCGCGCTTAGCGGGTGGCGGGATCTGGTGCGGCCGCCGGCCGGGATGACCCCTATCATGATGGAGATCGCGCGCAGCCGGCGTAATGGAGCCGCGTCATCACCATGCGCCGCAGCCCTCTTTGGGAAGGCCGCAGCGTGCGATGGCGCGCAATTTGGCCATTCAGCTGCAGCGTCCCACGTGGCACCTATGTTGGACGTCGGTAGCAGCCCGGAGCCCTGAAGACACAGCACTCAGCGCTGGCCCATCGACGCCGTCGCTCGTTCGTATTGGTCCGCTCAGGATCGTTCATGAACAATACCGAGAGTTGGGCACCAGCGGCAGTTCTGACGAGCCGTCGTGGTCTCGGTCGCAATAGCGTTCGATCCCGCGGCCGCTCCTGGTCAGCCTCATCGCCGGACCGGCCAACCGAGGACGTCGATACGGTTGGGCCGGCCGACACGCGATCCCAGCCGGAGGGAGTCGTGACTGCCAGTGCGGCCGAGCTCGGGCGCCGATGGGGCTGGAACAGGATGCGGGCCGGACGCCGGTTGAAGGCGTGGGAGAAGGCCGGTTTGATTCGTCGTGACGCCGAAGCGATCATCGCAACTACGTCTGTTACATCGACCGTTACCGACGTTGCGCCGACTGTTGCAGAGGCAGTCAGCGTCACGCTCATGCCTGAGACTGCGGTCACGCGGCGTTCCATGATGCCGGTCAAGCTCGCCGCATTCATGGTGGCGCTGGCGCTTGCTTGCGTATCGGCAGCCTTTTCTATTGATGGCCTCACCGCAATTTTTGCCGGCGCGTTCTGGCCCGTCATCACGATGGGCGCCGCGCTGGAAGCCGGGAAGCTCGTGGCAGCGGCGTGGCTGACTGAGCATTGGAACTCGGCGCCGCCGCTTATGCGCCTGATTCTCGTCGCGATGATCGGCGTGTTGATGGGGCTGAACGCGGTCGGGGTGTTCGGTTTCCTGACGCGCGCCCACATCGACCATATGATGGCCGTCGATCTGGCACTTGCAGACAGAACCGCCGATATCGACGCTCGTCTGGCTATTCAGGGCCAGACTGTCGCCGACCTCGATCGGCGTATCGCCCAGATTGATGCCGCCATCGAGCAATCGACACGACTTGGCCGACCGGTTGGCGCGATGACGATCGCTGACCAGAAGCGCCGCGATCGTGCCGACATCGTCGCGGAGCGCCAGCACCAGGCACAAGCCCTCGCCAGCCTAAAGATAGAGAAGGCCAAAATTGACGCCGAGCGCTGGCGCGCCGAGGCGGACGTCGGGCCGTTGCGATATCTCGTTGAACTGACCGGTGCGCCGGCTACCGACCTTGAGCGACCGGTCCGTCTGCTCACTCTGGCGCTAGTCGTCGTCCTCGATCCGATGGCAGTGGTGCTCCTGCTTGCCGCCGGCATTCCCACGACGCGTGCCGGCTCACGCTAACCATTTGCCGGGACGGCCTGAAAGCGAGACCCTACTCTCCGCTCGCATGAGCGAAGAGCCGCGGCGCCTCGCGGGAAGCGAGGCGCCGCAAGGCGTCAGCGCGACCAGACCAGCGCGTAGCCGTCTTCGACCGTGACGAGGTTGGCGTAGATCGGCGCCGGGAAGGACGGGTCGTCGAGCTTGACCGAGTGATACACGGTGTTGTCCTTGGAAGTCCGCTGCCACGCGACGCCTATCTCGACGTTGCCAGCCATTATGCGCAGGTTAGGAGCCTTCTCGTTCTCGGAGAGTTCGGTCGGACGGAAGCGCGCCTTGATATTGAGCGAGAGTGTCTTGATCGCGCCGGTGTAGGAGCCATCTTCGGCGCGGGTGAAGGTGCCAATCTGAGCCATGGTGATCTCCTGTTGCTGTTTCCAAGCCCGCGACCATCGCGGCCTTGATGGCGATCTTTAAGCGCCGCAACGACCGACCCGCAGCCTTTGGCCCGCAGCGTCAGCGGAGGATGGCAGGCTGAGCGATCTTGTTGCCTCGCGAGGAATGCCGCCGCTTGGCGGCAGGGGAAGAAGATCGCGAATGAGCCATTGCGGGCAAAGGTCGGCGAGCACAACGAGCGTATTGTGGCGCGTGATCCGCCAGCAAAGAACGCTATGGTGCGGGCAGAGGCAGGCTTACAGGAGGGCATGGCTCAAAGGCGTGCCGCGGCCGATGTAGATCGGCAGTTTCGAACCACCGGACATCTCGTCCGCGCATCCCTTTAATACGCCGCGTTATCCTCCTCTACGAGTTGCCTAATCGTGTCTTTCTGGGCGCTGTCGTGATTAGCATCATGCACCATCGTCCAATCGCGCGGACCAAGAAAGTTCGCGATCCAATATCTGGCCCTGCGATCCAACCCGTTCACGATGCCGCGTTCTGTCATAATTCCAGCGGGTTCTTGGCCGCGGCGTATGCCAGCTGCGATTGCAGCGGGATATTGCGGGGAGCCTACCGTCGAAGCGTTTCTAAAACGAGTCGGGACCGAGTATCCTCAACCACGGATCAAAGAAGGGAGACGTCAGCTGTGGTTGCGAGACGATCTGGACAGAGCGATCGCCCCGGAGCTCGTGCCGGGCGACCTCGCCGAGGATTTCTGATGCTCGAACGCCTGCGCCCGCGCTTCGTAGAGGTGCGCCGGCTGGCCAATGGCTCGCTTGGGTTCTACTTCCGCATCCCGACATATTATCGCAAGCTCGGCTGCGAGATCGCAAACGAGCCGCTGGGCATCAATTATGAAGCCGCCTGCGGGCAGGAAGGCAAAGGCGGACGCGCCGCCACGCTTAACGCCTTGTTCGATGAATGGAATGGCCAACGCAGGGGCGAGGCGATCGACCAGGCAAAGATTGCGCGATACGGCACCATCGACTGGTTGTTCCGACAGTATAAGACAGAGAAAGCCTACACCGAGAAAGTGTCAGAGCGGTCGCGCCCCGACTACGAACGGATTATGCAGTTGATATGCGATACCGTCGGCAAGAGCGGACGCCGCATCGGCGAGCGGCAGATCAGAGAGGTCACGCCACGCGCCGCTGACAAAATCTATGACAAGATTATCAACGGTCCGAACGGGCTCAGGCTGCGGCAGGGCGAGAAAGTGGTCGGGCTCTGCCGCAAGGTCTGGCGCATCATGCGGCGACTCCATCCGGATCTGTTTGACAAAAAGCATCCGAATCCCTGGGACGACTTCACGCTCAAGAGCCGCACTAAGAGCAAAAAGCACGCCGTTACTCGCGAGGAGGTCTACAAATTCGCGTGGGGCTGCATCAACGAAAGTCGGCCAGAGCCGGCGGCAGTCGCCGTCATCTGCTTTGAATGGTTGCAACGGCCCGAGAACGTGGTAGCCGGCCTTTTGACCTGGCCGGACTATCGCAGCAAGAAGTGGCCGCACGCTGTACGCATCGAGCACCACAAAAACAAGGCATTGGTCTGGCATCCGCTCGAGGAGTCTGTCGATGGCGATATCATAAAGTTTTACGCCGAGGCCGAGGACGTCCTGAGCCATCTACCAAAACTCGGCATTCCGATGATCATGCGTCGGATCGAGAGAGGTGAGTGCAACGGGAAAGCCAAGGTGTGGTCTTATCCTGGCATGGAAAAGGTCGTGCAGCAGATGCGTAAGAAAATCGAGGGCGTGTCAGGGCTGTTCACGCTCGACGCCTGCCGGCACGGAGGGATGACCGAGCTGGAGGAGGCCGAATTGACCGACGGCCAAGGCCGAGCACTTTCCGGACACAAGACATCCCAGGCCTATCGCGGCTACGCCAAGGAGACCATGCAGCGGGCCCTGGCGGCGACCCGCAAGCGGCACGCGCATCTGTTGGCGCAGAAACAGCTCGATGATCAGAATGATGGAACGTCATCAGTGCGAGATGAGGCGAAGCTTGACAACGCGACGCGGCACACCTCCCCGATCTCGAAAGCTGGCGGATCGCAAACTTGAGTATCCAGCGCCTCGCCCGAGAGGCCCACGAACGATCCGCGGCGTCGCGTTGGTTATTTGCGTCCGCTCCAAGCTACATCGCGAGCTGAAGTGCGCACCTTAAAGAATGCGCCACGAGCTCGCGTCTAATGACTCCCGTATACCCAATCGCCAATGCACGCTGGAAAGTTTGAAGGCCGACCAGCGACTCCGGCGTCAACGGGGCGGCGGTTTCGGTCAGCAATGCAAAGAAACGAAAGCAGCACAGAATTTCCAAATGGCGAGGGGAAACAATTTCCAAATGCGTTCAAACGCGCCGGCGAGAACAAAGCCGTTTCGATAGTTGATTCAGAAGCTTGGCGCTGGCTGGGGCGGGAGGGATCGAACCTCCGAATGGCGGAATCAAAATCCGCTGCCTTACCGCTTGGCTACGCCCCAACAGGCTTTTGGAAACGGCGGCAGGATACCGCGGATTCCTCATCGGTACCGCCGGTCTATAGGGGGTGCCCCGCCATTTCAACGGGGTCCGCTGATTTCGACACTTTAATAATGGGCCGTTTCGAACGCCACTCCGCCGCCATTTCGGCCCCGAAACAAAGCCCGCCTGGCGGTTGGCGCGGCCGAATACCGCCCCTGGTACCGCCGCTTATACCGCCCCCTGGAGAGTTGAGAGAATACGGGTTTCGTGGGAAGACGGCAGCCTGTCCCAGTCCTTGAGGCGAGATCACATGACCTACCGCGCGCCGATCAACGACATGCTGCTGGCCCTCAACCACGGCGCGGGCTTGCAGGCCGCCGTGAAGGCCGGGCATTACGGCGATTTCGATGCCGACATCGCCGCCGCCGTGCTTGAGGAAGCCGGCAAGTTCGCAAGCGACGTGCTGGCCCCGCTCAACCGGGTCGGCGACGAACACGGCATCAAGCTCGAAGCCGGCAAGGTGACCACCGCCCCCGGCTGGCCCGATGCGTACCGGCGCTGGGCGAAGGGCGGGTGGAATGCGGTGTCCGGCCCTGAAGCGTTTGGCGGCCAGGGCCTGCCGCTCGCCATCAATGCCGCCTGCACCGAGATCTGGAGCGCGTCGAACATCGCGTTCGGTCTCTGTCCGCTGTTGACGCTGAGCGCGATCGAGGCGCTCGATGCCCATGGCAGCGACGCGCTGAAGAAGACCTATCTCGAAAAGCTGGTGTCGGGCGAATGGACCGGCACCATGCAGCTCACCGAGCCGCAGGCCGGCTCCGATGTCGGCGCGCTGCGCTCCCGTGCCGAGCGCGAGGCCGACGGCAGCTATCGCATCAAGGGGACGAAAATCTTCATCACCTATGGCGATCACGACATGACCGACAACATCGTGCATTTCGTGCTGGCACGACTGCCGGATGCACCCGCGGGCACCAAAGGCATTTCGCTGTTTTTGATTCCGAAATTCCTGGTCAACGCCGACGGCTCGCTGGGCAGCCGAAACGACATCTATCCGAGCGGGGTGGAGCACAAGCTCGGCATGCATGCCTCGCCGACCTGCACCATGACGATGGGCGATCATGGCGGCGCGATCGGTTATCTGGTCGGCGAGGAAAACAAGGGCATGCAATGCATGTTCACGATGATGAACCAGGCACGGCTCGGCGTCGGCCTCGAGGGCGTCGGCATTGCCGATCGCGCCTACCAGCAGGCGCTGGCCTTTGCGCAGGAACGCCGCCAGGGCCGCGCGGTGGGCAAAACGGGCGACGGCGCGGATCCGATCATCGTGCATCCCGACATCAAGCGCATGCTGATGCAGATGCGCGCGCTGACGGCAGCCGCCCGCACGATCTGTTATGCGACCGCGGTCGCGCTCGATGTCTCCATACGCGCCAAGGATCCGAAAGTGCAGGCCGACGCCGCCGCCCGCGGCGCCCTGCTGACGCCGATCGCAAAGGCGTTCTCGACCGACATCGGCAACGAGGTCGCTTATCTTGGCGTGCAGATTCACGGAGGCATGGGCTTCATCGAGGAGACCGGCGCCGCGCAGTATTACCGCGACGCGCGGATTACGCCGATCTATGAAGGCACCAACGGCATCCAGGCGATCGACCTTGTCACGCGCAAGCTCGCAGCCAACGGCGGCGCCGCGGTTTGGGCGCTGCTGGACGAACTCTCCGCCATCGTCAGCCGCGTCGAGGCCTCGAACGATCCGGCGTTCGGCACCACAGGCGCCAAATTGCGGGACGCGCTTTCCTCGCTCGATCGCGCCAGCCGGTGGCTGTCGGAGCGCGTCACTTCCGCGCCAAACGATGCTCTCGCCGGCGCGACGCCCTACCTTAAGCTGTTCGGATCGGCGCTTGGTGGCTGCTGGCTTGCCGGCGAAGCGCTCGCCGCGCGCACGAGTGGCGAGGCCGGCGGCGATCCGCAGCGCTATGTCACGCTGGCAAGATTCTTTGCCGAGAACATCTCGGTGCAGGCGCCTTCGCTGGAAAAGACCGTGACCGATGCCGCCGAGGCGGTGAACGGCGCTGACGCAGTATTGCTGGGGTAGTGCCACGGAGCAAAATTCATTGATGCGGCAGGATCGCGTAAGGCGTCGTGTAGGGTTCGACACGTAGCGAGGAATTGGCCGAGCAGGCCGATCTTCGCCGTTTCAAACACCTTGCCCATCCAACACCGTCATTGCGAGCGCCAGCGAAGCAATCCATCGAGCGGCGAATGATGAGCCATGGATTGCTTCGTCGCAAGCGCTCCTCGCAACGACGGCGTCCAAATACGGCTTCGCGTTCCCGCGGCGCGGATGGCGCCCAAGTTGTGTTCGATACATCGCCCAAGAAAAGCAGAGGGCGCAGGGAATGCCGGGTGCACGATGCACCCGCAGCCTCGCGCGCAACAAAAAAGCGCACGAGCGTAGTCACCACAGGCACGCCGCAACAACCGGACATTCCCTGCGCGTTGGTTTTAACGGTTACTTCGTGCTCTCCCCGGTGACCGGGCTCTTTTGCCACCGTCGCCTGCAGGTCACTACCTGCAAACTTGACACCAGCGTCGGGGTGCCAGGACCACACGACTTCGCCGTCCGCAACAAACCTCGCTCGTCCAGCGAGGCCATTGCGTCCACCGCATCCCGCGCTCAACGTTCGTGACGACGCGTACGCCCCTCTTGCGAGTGCAGGACGCGGAAATCAGTGGCGGTGATTTGCCCGACGGCACAAGGAAAATATTTTTCGCCAGGGGACTGGACGACCCAAATCAGCTTGAACAGGCTCATGAAATTCGCGTTTCGGCGCACGCGATTTTGCGCTCTCGAACGGGTTCGCGCACCGCACGCTGGAGCAATAGTGGATCGGAATGCTCTCCGATATCTGCCCGATATCTGCGCCCGCGCACCGGTGATATGATTTTCAACCACGTGCGTTCGAAACTCGTCGTCGTAGTCCTGCGAGCGGGTCCATTTGCGAACACGCTACCAGCAAGGCAAGCAGGACGCCTCGCGGATCGACGAAGCACGAGGCCCGGTGTGCCTAGGAGACCGGGCCTCGTGACTTAGCCCCCACCCCATGGGGCTGGAAACGGGGCGAAGCGATTCAACCAAGGGTAGCGGTCATAATCGAATTCCGACCCGCATCCTACCCGTACGACTACGGTGCAGAAGCTGCGCTGGCGTTGGGGCCGGTCGGCCCATCGGATCGGCGCACGGTGTAACCCGCCTCTCGATCGCCCGCTGAACGACGGATCCGCCGCCGCTTGCATAACCAGCGATGACGGCTCTGACATCAAGAGCGTCGCCGCTGCAGCCGGCGCCAGCGAAGCCCGAGTGACGGCGTCAGCGTCATTGCGGCCCTCTCCGTCATTGCGAGGAGCGCAGCGACGAAGCAATCCACACTTGTTTCGTTGCCGCAATGGATTGCTTCGCTGCGCTCGCAATGACGGTTGATGGAGCCCTATCCGGCGCCGATCAGCGGTATCGCCTCGTCGCGCTCGAACAAATAGAGCAGGTAGCTCCCGCAAAGGGACGAGCGAAGACCAGAGTGCGTTTCGGCGGCCATGGGCGACGAGTACCGCAGCGCAAAGGACACGATGATTCGTTTGCAGCGCGACATCGAAGGACGCCTTCATATGACTGTCATCACTTCAAAATTGTTTGAAAGCGATGGCGCACCGATCCGCGAAGCCCCAGTTCAGGTGTGGGGCGAGAACCAACTCGAAAGAAGCAAACAGGATGAAAGAGTTTCTTAAAGCAGCAACCGCGTCGGTCGCGATTCTGGGCGCGGCGGTCGCTTTCGGCGCGATGACCGCATCTCCAGCAAACGCGGGCGACTTTTGCCGCAGGGACGTCACCGGCCACATGACGGGCTGCGGCTTCGACAACATGGCACAATGCCAGGCGGCATCGTCTGGCCTCGGCGGCGATTGTTTCGCCGATCCGTTCAAGAACAACAGCCAGAGTGCCCAGAACAATAGCGGGAATGCCCTGAACAGCAGCCGAAACGCTTTTGCCTATCAGCCGAAGTCCTCGCGCACCCGCACCAGGCACGCCTCGCCGAACGCCGGATCGCCGGCTAACACCAACGAGTAAAGGAGTTTGTGCCGACGGCGTCGGCGCAGATCCGGCACTCATGAGCGAGCCCGCGGCGGATACCTCCGCGCGCGGGCTCGCTGTTACCTCGATGCCGCGTTGACCGGCCATCATAGCCGCCATGCGGAGGCGCGGGTCTCTTTGTCCATAAACTTGTTGTCCATCAGTTTGCGCTCTTCAAGCCACGGAGAGATTTGCATTGCGGCCATCCAGGCTTGCAAGCAGCACAGATCGGCTCATCGTCGGCGTAACCGGCGCGGCAGCATGATAGGAAAGCCGAACCGCCGTCCGTAACCGATGCAACGTCGAGCCCCATCATAATCGTCGCCGTTGTTGGAACAGCGGTAGCCGGCACGGATTTGTTTGGCAGGCCGCGGAAAATACGTGGCCGGCGTGGCCCCGCCGACAAGCCCCCAGAAGCCCCCAAGGCGGGGCTGCGCTTTTCGATCCCGGGGCAACGAGCGGCGGCGGCTTTGAGCCAGGCTATCGAGTTCGAAACTGTCGAGAACCGCCTTTTGGAGCTGACCGATGCAAGTAAGTGATGTGATGACCGGGGACGTAGCCACGGTTTCTCCGGAAGCGAGCGTGCGCGAGGCGGCGCGGAAAATGGATCAATTGAACGTCGGCGCGCTGCCGGTGTGCGAAGGCAAACACCTGGTCGGGGTCCTTACCGACCGCGACATCGTCGTGCGGTCTACGGCAGCCGGCGCTCTGCCCGACGCGACGCGGGTCAATGAAGTGATGTCGGAGGACGTGCGCTGGTGCTTCGAGCACGATCAGGTGGAACAGGTCCAACGCCAGATGGCAGAGATGCAGATCAGGCGGCTGCCGGTAGTGGACGGAGAAAGAAACCTGGTCGGCATCGTAAGCCTGGGCGACCTCGCGGCCGAACACGCATCCGGGGTAGCGGAGACTTTGCGCTCGATTTCCGAGCCCTCCGAACCCGATCGTACCGGCACGCTCACGACCGCAGTCGGAGCCGAGAGCGCCCAAAGTAGCCGCCGCGCATAGTATCCGTTGGATCGGAAGCATCGAGAGAGAATAGAATGCGCAAGATCATCGCAGCCGCCGGCTACATCGCGATCGTTTTTGCCGCCGGCCCTGCAGCCGCCCGTGATTACCCCTACTGCTTGCAAGGCCGGGATTACGGCTACCCGGGCTTATGTCAGTTCAGCAGCTACGGGCAATGCCAAGCAAGCGCATCCGGAACTTTTTCATATTGCGGAACGAACCCGCGTTTTGCATACGGATGGCAGCCGCAGCGCCGACGCTCCTATCGGGGCTGGTAGGGTTTCGGCAGGGTCTGTAACGACCGGCCCCGTCCGCAGGGACCTACGGGACGGGGCTTCAGTTGAGGTCAGCGCCGCTTGGACGCCGCGCCCGATAAGCCGATCCGATCCGTCGGAAACGTTTTATCCGCCGGCTAATCTGCAACGCGCTTCTGTTGGCGGAACACGATTGTCGAGGCGGGCTCCCAAATCACTTGCTGGGCGGACGCAGCTCGCCTGCGAGCCAACCGACCGCGTCGGTTTTCATCGGGTCCACGGGAAAGGACACTTTCTCGACGCGCTCGCAGGTGCTGCACTCAAACGTCCGCTCCTCAAGGTCCTGTGCGCGGGGGGCGACGCGCGCCAATCTCATCCTGCGCTTACACGCGGGACACATCGGTCTCTCCGCGATGAAAAAACTAGCCATCCCAGTTCCCGTCACCCACGATAGATGCAGTGGAACGTTCCGGTCTGTCCGCTAGGCGACTCTCGGACGGAATTTGCGCGCCATGCCCGCGTGTTGTGCAGCGCCGCCGATGCGCGGCCTGTTGGTGCCTACTCAAGTCCATAGTGCCGGTGGCAGGCCGCGCAAATCCCGTCGAGTTGGTCGCTGACTTCGGAGACGGATTTCAGGTCATGGGCTTCCGCGGCGCGGTAGGCCTTGTCCGCCGCGTCCGCCAGTCTCTTGACATAGCCGTTCCAATCGGGATCGCGCGCCCGCTGTGGAATCATCAG
Source organism: Alphaproteobacteria bacterium (assembly GCA_005884765.1). Classification (GTDB taxonomy): domain Bacteria; phylum Pseudomonadota; class Alphaproteobacteria; order Rhizobiales; family Xanthobacteraceae; genus Bradyrhizobium. The sequence continues at coordinate 2,083 of VAZV01000244.1, read as the reverse complement.
CGCGTTGGTGGCCTCCGCCAACGTTGCCGCGCCGCTGACGACCTGCTCCCAGTCGTCGTCGGATTTGGGCGAAAGATCATGTTCACCGTTCTCGTCGATAACGGTTGCGTTGACTTTCCAGATCACCGCGGCGGCCGGAGCAAGGACGTGCGCCATGAAGGTCTTCATATCGACATGGGGTTGAAACGGCGGCATCGCCACCGCGTCCTCCGAAATCGACGGCGATGCGGCCAGGCAGGTGATGACCGCTGCGATAAGTGTGCCGGAACGGATGCCGATCATCTTAATGAACCTGCATGGTAAATCCGATCCAGCGCCCGCACGTGACCACCGCAACCCACAGCAGAATGGACAATCCGCCGGCGAGCCTTGCGGGAAGCGGCAGCGCCGCCTCGTTTTCCCAGCGCGGCAAATCCTTGGCGCTGATGCCGTGGAAGACCACCATGTTCAGGCCGGCCGCGCAGATCAGCAAAACCTTGGCGACGAAATAGCCGTTATCAAGGTACTTGGTGGCGTTGGAAACAAACAGCAGAAGGCCCGAGACGGCGGCAACGGCGAACGCGCTCCAGGTCAGCGGCAGGATTGCCTTGGTGATGCCGCCCACGGGCCGGTTGAGGGAGGCGAGCCCAAGCAATCTCAGATCAATCACAAGAATCGAGCCGACCACCAGGCAAATCGAGACCACGTGCACAGATTCAATCAGGGGAAATAGCAGATCGTTCTCGCGGATGTTGTCGGCGAGAGCGCTGTCTTCGAAATACGAAATGAATTGGGAAAGCGTAAGCATCATCCCGCCTGGGTGTAGGCAATCCAGCGTCCGGCAAATAGAATGCCGCACCAGACCAGGATCGAGGCGCTGGCCGCGAACCGTCCTGCTATCCGCCGCATCCGATTGCCGTCCCAAAAACTCGGTGATGACGATATCGACCGCTGCAGGGCGACCGTCAGCACGATGGCGACGGCAAGCAGCGCCATCTTGAGGTAAAAGGTAGAGTTGAGCAGCGAACGCCTGGGCTCGCCGACGATCAACAGGCTTCCCGTGGTCAAGAGGATGAAAAGAACCGGCCAGATCGTCGGCAGGAAGCGCCGCGTGATTTCGCCCAGCGGCACATCGCGCTCCAGCAGCCGCCAGATCCGAAGATCCACCAGGATCGCGGAGGAAAACACCACCGCGACGCTGAGAATGTGAATGGTCTGAAGGGTCGGAATGATCCAGCCTGCCGTCTGGATGGTGTGGCTCAGCGGCGTCGCCGCCAGCCAATTGCAGAATTCACTCAAGCCTGCGCCAGTCATCGCGTCATTTGTTGTTATTGTTGTTCGGAAGGCATCAGGGTGTAACTCAATTCCTGCCCGCTCGGCAGCGTGACTTTCAGCAAGAACCCGCCAGCACTGCCGTCGCGAAGCGGCGCATAGCGGAACACCGCGTGATCGCCGGGCTGCAGCGAGCGTTTGCTCCAGCCCGAACGCGTCAAGACTCCCGGGCTTGAGACTTCGAACACCCACGTCTTTGCCGGCTCGCCATTCTTGGCGTCACCCTCGATGACGAAGGAGATGTGAGGGTTGGTCCAATTGACGGCCTTGACGGTCCCTTCCATCGTCTGGGGATGTTCGAGATCGTAGGCGGCATTGGAATGGTGCGCCGCCGCGGTGCCGCCAAAACCCAAAACCAGGCCCATGGCAAGAACGACGATCTTCCGAGACATCCACATCATCCTCTTTCACTGCATCCCTATTTCACGACGTGAACCGAACCGTACGGGCCTTGCGGGTTTGGAACGAAGATATCGTTGCCGAACTGGTCCTTGCCGGGAATCAGATCTTCCTGAGCGCATTCGCCTTCCGCAATCTCGTAGTGCCGTTCCGGATAGCGGCGGAAAATGCGTGTCGTTTTCCAGGTTGTCTCCAGGACCTTCGGCGCCGTTATTTCGAGGTCATCGTGAAGAACGTTCGGTTGTGCCAGGTGCAGCCGTTCGAGAATATGCATGTCGCCATTATTGGGTATGCCGACCGCCTCGCTGATCGCGATATAGGCCTGCGGCATGATCGCGGTGGTGTCGACGACCAGTGTTTCGCCCTCCCATCG